>DATMMB010000169.1:0-4926 GCA_035569895.1 Solirubrobacteraceae bacterium
GGCTCCCATACCGCCAGGAAGTCCCCGATCGAGGGTTGGGAGGTGGTGGGGAGGGCGGGGTCGGAGCGCAGCCGCTCGTAGAAGGCGTCGAAGCTGTCGAGATCGAGCTCGCGCTGTTTGTCATCCCCCCAGCCCACATACAGGCTCACGCAGTTGATGCCTTCGCGCTCCGCCAGCGCGGAGGGCAGGTATTGGGTCGAGTCGGTGACGATCGCCACGGGGGACATCGGGCGAGCACCCTACAGCAACGCCCCTCCACCCATCACGGCCGCCGTCTCTCAGCCGAGGCGGTTCTCGACAGATTCGGGAGACACTCGCTTCGCTCGCATCCCCGAATCGGCCAGCAGACCGCCGATGCTCTCCTCGGGCATGTGCGGCGCCGGCGTCCCCTCGGCGGCGCTCTCGATGCCGAGCGCCTGCGCCAGCTCGCCCGACTCGTACATCTCGGTGACGATGTCGCAGCCGCCCACCAGCTCACCCGCGACGAACAGCTGCGGGATCGTCGGCCAGTTGGAGATCGCCGACAGCTCCTGGCGGATGCGTGGGTCGGGCAGGATGTCGACGGCCGCGAAGGGCGTGTCGAGCGCCTGCAGCACGGCCACCGTGCGCCGCGAGAAGCCGCACGCGGGCGTCTCCGGGGTGCCCTTCATGAACAGGAGCACGCGGTTCTCGGCGATCGCCGCTTCGATCGCGTCGCGGATCGGGTTGGTCTCGGTGGAGGGGGCGGTGATGGGGCTGATGCTGTTCATCGTCAAGGCTCCTTGGGCGTAGGGTTCGCGATGGTCGGCATGGCTCGGGTCAGCCGACTTCAGTCTTCAACGACAGCGCATGGATCGGTCCCCCGATCTCGGCGCCGAACACGTCGTACACGAGACGGTGCTGCTCGATGCGGCTGCGTCCGGCGAATGCCTGCGCGGTGACGGTCGCGCGGAAGTGGTCGCCGCCGCCGGTGTAGTCCTCGACCTCGGCATGGGCGCCAGGGATCGCGGCCTCGATGCGCTGTTTGAGCTCCTCTGGGGTGGGCATGAGAATGGAAAAACAGGGGCTCGGCTCGCCGGCCTTTGGCCGGCTGCGCCACCCTCTAGGAAGCATAGCCATTGCGGCGCGACGCTATACTTTCAAAAGCGATGATCTCCTTCACCGACAAGGGCGCCGATAAGGTGCGTGAGTTCCTGGCGGCGCAGAACGCCGACGTGGCGCTCGCGGGGCTGCGCGTCGGGGTGCGCGGCGGCGGCTGCTCGGGCTTCCAATACCAGCTGGCGTTCGACGAGCGGCGCGAGAACGACGCGGTGTTCGAGAGCCACGGGCTGAAGCTGCTGGTGGACCGCTCCTGCCTGCAGTACGTGGTCGGCTCGGAGATCGACTACGACGAAAGCCTGCAGGGGGCCGGCTTCAAAGTCAACAACCCCAACGTGGTCGCCGCCTGCGGCTGCGGCTCCTCGTTCCGCGTAGCCGAGGAGGCGCAAGTCTCCGCGGTCTAAACCAACCGGCCGGTTGGACGTTCGTTGACCAAGCGATGCAAGGTTTGAAGGCCCGCCCACCCCGCGCGTGGCGTGCTCAGCACGCGAGCGACCGAGGACGCCGCAGCGCGCAGCGTCAACGGGCGTCCAACGGCTCGTTATCCAACGAGCGCCATAGATAACGGCAGGCGAGCGTGCGGTGGGGGCGCCACGGCGTGGCGATCCGCTCGATCGTGGCGGGGTCGGGGAGCTCGGGCAGCGCGTAGGCCCGCTCGATCGCGCGGCGGATGCCGAGGTCGCCGACCGGCAGCACGTCGGGGCGTTCGAGATGGAACATGAGGAACATGTGTGCGCTCCAATCGCCGATGCCCTTCACCGCGACCAGCTCGGCGATCACCTGCTCGTCGTCCAGCTCGTCCAGGCGCTCCAGCTCGAGCTCCCCGGAGAGGACGTGTTCGGCGAGTGAGCGCAGGTAGCCGACCTTCGCACGCGACAGCCCGGCGGCGGCGCGCAGCGCTTCGGGGTCGTCGGCGAGCAGCTGCTCCGGCGTGGGCGTGCGGCCGTCGAAGCGGTCGGTGAGGCGCATGAAGATCGAGCGCGCAGCCTTGGTGGAGAGCTGCTGGCCGACGATCGCGCGCACCAGCGTCCCGTAGTGGTCATCTGGCCGCCCGGCGCGGGCGTCGCCGAGGCGCGGCCCCACCGCGTCGATCACGTTCGCCAGCACCGGGTCGGCGCGGCGCAGGTGGGCGAGGCCCTTAGGCAACGCGGAGGCGGGCGCGGTCGCTGGACATGGCCGGTGCGGCTCCGCGGGCACCGCGAGGGTGGGCGGGCGGCTCAGGCAGCGGAGAGCGCCTCGATCGCGATGGGCTCGCCGTCGAGCGCACCCAGCGCGCGCGGCAGCGAGGCGGCGATGCAGGTGAAGCTCGGCGTGTCCCTGACGGTGTAGCGGGAGGCCTCGGTGGTGCGCAGGCGCTGGACGAGGTCGAGGAACGTGCCCACGTCGTCGGTGTCGAACGCCACCACGAACTCCTGGTCGTCGAGGCCGAACGAGTAGGTGGTGTGGTTGTCCACGCCCGGGTATTCGCGCCCGACCGCGATGTGGCCCTGCATGATCCGCCAGCGCTCCTGCGCCGGCAGCGCATACCACTCACGGGACTTCACGAACGGGTACACGAACACGTACTTGCCGCGGAACGCGCGGGGGAGGGTGCGCTCGTCTTCGGAGTATTCCGAGCTCTTGCGCATCCCGAGGAACGAGTAGGGGATGTCGGCCCACTTCATCAGGCCGCTCTGGGAGAGCACCACGTGGAACTCGTGGATGCGGTCGAGGTTCTCCGCCTCGGCGATCAGCAGCAGCTCGGCGTCGCCGCGGGTGCCCACCAGCGAGAAGGACTGCAGCAGGTGGCCGTCGGCGAAGTCCTCGCAGGCGGCGAGGAGCTCGCGCTTGTCCTGCGCGCGCTGCTCGGCGCCGAGGCGCCGCCACGCAGGATCGACCTTCAGGAACGTGTGCTTGACGAAGTGGCGCGCGCTCACCCCGCAAGGCTACCGCCCCGCGGAAATCGCCGGGTGACGCTCGCCGCTCCTCGGAACGGCGAGCCGCCGCCATCGGCGCGAAGGGCTAAGGTTGACACGTGCGGATCGCGCTCGTCTCGCCTTACTCGTGGAGCTACCCGGGAGGCGTCACCCGGCACATCGAGGCGCTCGCCGACGAGCTGGACGCGAGCGGCCATGAGGCGCGCATCCTCGCCCCGTTCGACCCCGACGACGCGCTCGCGCGGATCATGCACCGCGGCGCGCGCCCGCAGCCGATGGCGCTACCCGAGCGCGTCGTGTCGCTGGGGCGCTCAACCGGGTTCGAGGCCAACGGCGCGGTGTCCAACCTCGCCGCCACGCCCGACGCGCTCGTGCGGCTGACGCGGGAGCTGCGCGGCGGCGGGTACGACCTCGTGCACGTGCACGAGCCGGTGGTGCCGCTAGTCGGCTGGTATGTCGCCAGCTGCGCGCACGACATCCCCCTCGTGGGCACCTTCCACGCCTTTTCCGAGAACGCCTTCACCAACGGGATCGGCATCGCGCTCGGCGCGCGCCGGCGCATGAACCGCCTGCGCGCGCGCATCGCGGTGTCCGAGGCGGCGGCCTGGACAGCGCGACGCTTTTTCGGCGGGCGCTACAGGATCGTGCCCAACGGGGTGCACTTCGATGACGGGAACGTGGATGCTCCGCGTGAGGAGTGCGAGGAGCTGCGCATCCTCTTCATCGGCCAGGCGGTCGAGCGCAAGGGGCTGCCGGTGTTGCTGAAGGCGTTCGAGGCGCTGCGCGAGCACGTCCCGGCCACGCTCACGCTGGTGGGTGCCGCGCCGGAGGAGGTGGCGCCGCTGCTGCTCGACGATCGCGGCGTGCGCGCCTTGGGCAAGGTGGGGGAGGAGCGCAAGGCCGAAGAGCTGCGCCGCGCCGACGTGCTGTGCGCGCCTTCGCTGGGGGGAGAGAGCTTCGGGATGGTGCTCACCGAGGCGTTCGCCGCCGGCACGCCGGTGGTGGCCTCCGACATCGCCGGCTACCGCGAGGTGGTGCGCGACGGGCGCGATGGCGTGCTCGTTGCGCGCGGGGACGCGCAGGCGCTCGCGGAGGCATTGCGCGCGCTGGCGCTCGATCCCGCGCGCCGGGCGGTGATGGCGGCGACGGCGCGCGAGCGCGCCGAGCGCTTCGCCTGGCCGCGCGTGGCGGCGGAGGTGCAGGAGGTGTACGAGCGGGCGCTCGCGGTGGGGCGCGCGCGCGGGCGGGCGCTCAGGCGGTCGGAGCGCGTCGTCGTGCGCTGCGGTCTAGCGCCGGCCGACCTGCTCCCGCCGGTGCCCCCGCAACGGCTGCCGAGCCCCGAGCCGGAGTCCGCAGCGGCGCCCATGCGACGCGCGCTGGGTCTCGCCCGTCGCGGAGCGCTCGCCGCAGTCTCACTCGCCGCCGTGGCGCTCGCGTACGCGGCGCTGTCGCGGATCGGCGTGGCGCGTGTGCTCGCGAGCCTCGTCGCCTCCAGCCCCGGTTTGATCGCGGCCGGGCTCGGGCTGATGTGCGCGGCGATGTTCGCCCGCGCGATCGCCTGGCACGCGATCCTCGGCGCGGCCCCCACGTGGCGCTCGGCGCGCCGGCGCGACGCGCTGCAGGGGACGTTCATCGGCGTGCTGATGTCGGCCACGCACCCCGCGCGCCTGGGGGAGCCCTCGCGCGCGCTGATCGTCGCCCGCCGCATCGGGCGCCCGCGCGAGACGCTGCCGCTGGTGTTCGGCACGATGGTGTCGCAGACGCTGCTCAACCTGCTGGCGCTGACGCTGCTCGGCGCGGCGATGCTGGCAGGCGCGCCGATCCTCCACGGCCACGACGGCGCGCTGGCGGCGGCGGCGCTGATCCCGCTCGCGGCGCTGCTGTTCGTGCTGCTTGCCCCCGTGCTGCTGCCCTGCGCCGAGACCTCGCGCCC
>DATMMB010000170.1:0-2096 GCA_035569895.1 Solirubrobacteraceae bacterium
CTCGACACGCTGTTCCTCGAGCGCTGGAACGTGATGCTCGACACGATCCGCGCGGTGGACGCCCGGGAGGAGCTCGACGCGCGCGCGAAGCTGCAAGAGATCGCCTCCTTCATCGTCGACTCCTACCGGCACGACCCCGAGTTGATGAAGGTGATCATCGTGGAGGTCACGCGGGCGGCCAACTCCTTCGGGCAGACCCATCTCGCGCAGATCCGCGAGGCGTACGAGCTGATCGCGGCGATCGTCACGGCGGCGCAGGCCGAAGGCGCCTTCAAGTCCGAGATCGACGCGCGCTTCGCGGCGATGTCGTTCTACGGCGCCATCGAGCAGATGCTGACCGGCTGGATCTTCGGGCTGCTGCCGTGCGAGGACGACCAGTACGAGCGCGCCAAGTGGCTGGTGGTGGAGACCGTGTGCGGAGGGTTGGAGGTGGCCGGGACGAGCGGCGAACGGGGAGCCGCCGTCAACGGTGGGCGGGTGACGTGACGGGCGCGAGCGGCGGCCGGCGATAAAACGACCACCGCGAGCAATACACTCCCCAGATGATGGAGAATGAGATGGTCAAGCGTTTGATGTGGTCGGGCATGCTCACCGCGCTCGGGGCCCTCGCGAGCGTGCTCGTGCAGCGGGCCGCGGGCCTCGTGTGGCGGCGGGTGTTCGACGAGGAGCCGCCGGAGTGAGCGCGACGCCCGGCGGTCAACGCTCCGACCGAAGCCGGGAGACACGCGCCTTCGGCGCGAATCCCCGTTTCGGCCAGTCCCAGAACATCGCCACAGCGGTCACCGACGTCTCCGAGCGCGTGGTGCTCTTGGTGCGCGAGGAGGTCGAGCTGGCGAAGGCGGAGGTCGCCGAGAAGGCCGCCAAGCTCGGCCGCGGCGCGGTGGTGGCGGTGGCGGCGGGCATCTTTGTCATGACCGCGCTGTTTCTCGCGCTGATCGGGTGCGCCTGGCTGCTCTACTACGTGCTGCCCGTCCCCGCGTTCGCCTACTTCTGGGGCTTCTTCGCGATGGCCGCGATCCTGCTGGTGATGGGCGTGTTTGCGGGGCTGATCGCCGCCAAAGTCGTCAAACGAAGCGCCCCGCCGGTGCCGACGATGGCGATCGAGGAGGCGCGGTTGATCCGTGAGACGATGAGCTCCCCCGCCGGCGCGGGCGCGGGCACCGGCTGGCCGGGTCAGGCCGCTCCCGGCGCCGGCACCCCGAGCGCGGGTGCTCCCAACGCTGGCGCTCCGGGCGCGGGTGCTCCCGGCGGAGGGGCCGGCTGATGGCGCAGCGCTCGCCCGCGCAGATCCGCAACTCGATCGAGGCCAACCGCGCCGAGCTGGCGGTGTCGATGGGGCGTTTGCACACCGAGGTGGAGCGGCTCACCGACTGGCGCGGCCACATCGAGCGCCACAAACAGCAGCTGCTGATCGGCGCCGCCGTGGTGGGACTCGGGTTGGTGATGCGCCGTCGCTGGCGGCGCCGTCGCCGCTAGGCCAGCAACGCCCGCGGGATCCCGCCGACGCCGACCAGCCCAGGGCCGACGTAGGTACCGATCACGGGTCCCACCTCGGAGGTGAACAGCGGCTCGGAGCCGTAGATCTCACGGCCGTGCTCGATCAGCCGCTGCGCCTGCTCGGTTGCCTGGATGTGCTGCACCACCCACGCGTCTGAGCCCGCCTCGCGCAGTTCGTGCATGTACTGCACCATCCGCTCGAACGCCCGCCCCGCGGTGCGCACCCGCTCGACCGGGGTGATTTCGTAGCCGAGCGTGAGGATCGGCTTGATCCGCAGCGTGCCCCCCAGCCACGCCTGCGCCTTGCCGACGCGCCCGCCGCGGCGCAGGTACTCCAGCGTGTCGATGCAAAACCAGATTTTCAGCGCCGCGCGCGTCTCGCGGATGCGGGCGATCACGGTCTCCCTGTCGGCGCCGGCGCGGGCGGCGGCGGCGCCGGCGAGCGCCAGCAGGCCGAGCCCGCCGCACGCCGTCTCGCCGTCGATCACCTCCACGCGCTCGCCGAGCCCTCGCTCCACCAGCAGCCCGCGGGCCTGGCGAGCCGCCTCGCAGGTGCCGGAGATCCCACCGGAGAGGTGCACCGAGACGATCTCGTGGCC
>DATMMB010000171.1:0-28561 GCA_035569895.1 Solirubrobacteraceae bacterium
CGGTCAGCGCGAGTTGGCGACGATCTCCACCCGCAGGCCGTCGGGATCGAGCAGGTAGGCGGCGTAGTAGAGCGGGCCGTAGCGCGTGCGCAACCCCGGCTCGCCGTCGTCGCGCCCGCCCGCGGCGAGACCGGCCTGGTAGGCATGATCGACCGCCACGCGCCCGGCGGCGCGGAACGCCACGTGGCCGTAGCCAGGCGCCGGCGGCCGGCCGCGGGTGACAATCCAGAACTCCGGGCCGGTGACCCCGTAGGCGATCGCGTGCTCGCCCTCGTGCACGCGGCGCACGCCGATCGCGAAGAACACCGCGTCGTAGAAGGCGGCCGCGCGCGTGAGGTCGCTGACCTCGACTCCGAGATGATCGATCACGGCGGGGATTATCGACCTATGCGTCGCGCGAGCGCTTGTCGACGTCGCGGTGGGTGACCGCCACCGTCAGGTTGTCGTGCTCGCGGTAGCGCGCCGCCAGTTGCTCGGCAATCGCCACCGAGCGGTGGCGCCCGCCCGTGCAGCCGATCGCCACCACGAGGTGCGCGCGGCCCTCGGCGATGTACTGCGGCAGCAGGAAGTCGAGCAGCGCATACAGCCGCTCGTACAGCTCCTCCAGGCGCCCGTCGCGCCCGACGTACTCGACGACGCGCGGGTCGAGGCCGGTGAGCGGGCGCAGCTCGGGCACGTAGTGGGGGTTGGGCAGGAAGCGCACGTCGAACGCGAGGTCCTCCTCGCGCGGCGGGCCGTGCTTGAAGCCGAAGCTCATGAACGTCAGCGCCAGGCGGCCCGTTTCGCGGCGGGGAAGGAGCTCGTCAGCGATCTTGCCGCGCAGCATCGCCGCCGACATGCCGGTCGTGTCGATCACCACGTCGGCGCGGTTGCGCAGCGGCTCCAGCAGCGCCCGCTCGGCCGCGACGCCCGCCGCCACCGAGCCGTCGGGCGCGAGCGGGTGGCGGCGGCGGGTCTCCTTGTAGCGGTTGACGAGCGTCTGCTCCGCCGCCTCCAAGAACAGCACGTGGTGGTCGAGGCCGAGCGACTGCAGGTCGTCGACCACCGCCTGCAGCGCCTCGAAGTAGACGCCGCCGCGCACGTCGGAGACGACCGCCGCGCGCTCCACCTTCGAGCCCTCGTGCACGAACAGCTCGGTGAGCGAGCGGATCATCTCCGGCGGCAGGTTGTCCACGCAGAAGTAGCCGGCGTCCTCGAACACGTTCATCGCCGTCGACTTGCCCGCGCCGGAGAAGCCGGTGATCACCACCAGCTCCTTGAGGCTCGACTTGGCCGCCGGCTTGGCGGCGCCGCCGCTTGGGAAGCGCAGCGGGCTTCGCAGCGGCCTGAACACGGACATGACTTGATTGTGCCGCCTCGCGCGGACAGGGAGGACACTTGTTTGTTACCCGGTGCGGTTGAGGTGGGCGTGCAACTCCCGCGCGACCTTCGCCGGCAGCCCCGGCACCGCCTGCAGCTCCTCGCGCGAGGCCGCCAGCACCGCCTCCGGCGAGCCGAAGTGGGCGAGCAGCGCGCGCTTGCGGGCGGGGCCGACGCCGGGCAGCTCGTCGAGCAGCGAGCTGGTCATCGCCTGGTCGCGGCGGCTGCGGTGGTGGGTGATCGCGAAGCGGTGCGCCTCGTCGCGGGCGCGCTGCAGCAGCTGCAGCTCGGGCGTGGAGTGGTCGAGCACGAGCGGCGCGCGGCGGCCGGGGATGAACACCTCCTCGATCCGCTTCGCGAGTGAGATCACCGCCACGCCGCGCTCGCGAAAGCCGCGCAGCGGCTCGATCCCCGCCGCGAGCTGCCCCTTGCCGCCGTCGATCACCACCACGTTCGGGAGCGCCGCGAAGCTCGCGTCGTACTCGGGGTCGTGCGGGGAGAGGTCGGCCTGGCGCTCCCACCGCGCGAAGCGGCGGCCGAGCACCTCCGCCATCGCCGCGTAGTCGTCGGGCTCGCCCTCTCCCAGCGAGCGGATCTTGAAGCGGCGGTAGTCGGATTTCTTCGGCGCGCCCCCCTCCAGCACAACCATCGACGCGACCGTGTGCGTGCCGCCGAGGTTGGAGATGTCGAAGCACTCGATCCGCACCGGCGGCGCGTCGAGGCCGAGCGCCCTTTGCAGCCCTTCGAGCGCCTCGACGCGGCTCTGGCGGCGGCGCTCGGCGCGCAAGTGCTCCTGGTCGAGCGCGAGGCGCGCGTTGCGCTCCGCCAGCTCGAGGATCCGGCGCTTGTCGCCGCGCTCGGCCGCGCGCAGCTCCACCGGGCCGCCACGGCGGCTGGCGAGGGCCTCGGCGAGGGCGTCCAGGTCGGCGGCGCCGTTGCCCCCGCGCGCATCGACGGCACCGTCGATGCCCGCGCCCGCACCGACGGAAGCGTCCGACCGCTCGCCGTCCGCCTTCCCGCCGGGAGCGGCCTCGCTCGCGGGCGGGCGCTGCACTAGCTCCCGCTGCACGACGATCTGCGCCGGGATCGAGCTGTGGCCGGCGTAGTACTGGAGCATGAACTCCTCCGCCACCTCCGCGAGCGGGCGCTCGGCCGCGTTCGAGAGGTAGAACGACTGGCGGTCCGACAGCACGCCGTCGCGCACCTGGAACACCTGCGCGTTCGCCTCGGTGCCGTCGAGCGCCACGGCGACCGCGTCGAGCGTGCCGATCGACGCGCTCGCGACGCGCTGGCGCTCCAGCAGCGAGCGCACCGCGCGCAGCCGGTTGCGCTCGAGCGTCGCCTGCTCATACTCCTGCGCAGCCGACGCCGCCTCCATCCGCCTGCGCAAATCACGCTCGATCGTGAGGTAGCGCCCGGAGAGGAAGTCGATCACGCCGTCGATGTTCTGGCGGTACTGCTCCTTGGTCACGTGCCCGACGCACGGCGCCTCACAGCGCTTGATGTAGTAGTCGAGGCAGGGGTTGCCGCTGCGCCGGCCGGGCTCGGACCCGGTGCAGGAGCGGAACATGAAGATCTTCGTCAGCAGGTCGAGCGTGCCGCGCACGCGCTTGGCGTTCGAGTACGGCCCGAAGTAGGCGCGGCCGGGGCGGTGGCGCTCGCGCGTGAAGTACACGCGCGGGAAGTCCTCGTCGAGCGAGATCGCGATGAACGGGTAGGACTTGTCGTCGCGCAGGCGGATGTTGAAGCGGGGCCTGTACTGCTTGATGAAGCTCTGCTCCGCGAGCAGCGCCTCGGCCTCGGAGGAGACGACGATGAACTCGATCTGCTCCACCGCCGCGACCATCTCCGCGTGCCCTGGACTGGATGGCACGTTCGCCTTGGCGAAATGCGAGGCCACGCGCTTGCGGATCGACTTCGCCTTGCCGACGTACACCACGCGGCCCTTGCCGTCGCGGAACAGGTACACGCCCGGCTGGTCGGGCAGGCCGCGGCGCTGGTCGTCGATCTTCGATCGGTCGGCGCGCGTGGCGGTCAATACGTTCTGGAGTAGCGGTACAGCGAGAACAGCGTGTACACGACGAAGCCGATCAGCAAAAACCAACAGAGCTCGCCAACGCCCGTTTCCCACATCCGCGGTTTGGCCGCAACCGTCACCACCGCGACGCCGATCGACCCGTACAGCAGCGCCCGCCGCCGCTCGCCGAGGCTGTAGATCGTGACGCGGCTTTGGCGGTAGAAGTACATCCCCGCGAGGCCCAACCCGAACATGAAGGCGACGCCGAGGATCGTCTGAAACGTCACCGCCGCCCGCCCGCCCCCGGGCACGAACGCGACGACCGCCGCGAGCACCAGCAAGATCGCGACGTTGCGGATCGTCTTCGCGCGGCCTTCCATCATGACCTCAGTCTAGTTTGCGCCAACCCGCTCAACGGGAGCCGGTCGGCGGCTGCACGCCCAGCTGACGACAGATCCCACGAGCAGCCGCCGGTGTGATCTCCCGGTGACGGGGCATAACCGTGCGCCGGCCTGTCGCCTGGTTTTTCCAGTAGTCGTGCTTTGCCGCGTGATGGTCAAGCCGGCAGTTGTGCGCTGCGAGATGGCGTTCGAGATCGCGCTTCTTCACGCGGCGATCTGGACGGGCTCGACAAGCGCCCAGCTACGCCCGGGGATCGTCTCGCCGCGTGCGCGCAGGTCGGCCAGCACCATTTCGATCGCGTCGCGGACCATCTCGCGTGCTTCCTCTAGGTCCTTGCCCTGAGTCTGAACTTCTGGCAGCTCCGGGACGTGCGCATATATCCATCCATCGCCAGCATCCTCATAAACCGCATTGAACGTCAGATTGCTCATGTGCAGACAGTAGCATTCGCAGCGTCACTCCACCAACGCTTCCAACCGCGCGTACGCCGCCTCGACCGCGCGGCGGGCGGCCGTGTGGCGGGCCTCGGACTTGGCAGCCTCGTACTTGGTCGCCCAGGCGGCCGGGTCGGCGAGCGCGTCCTCGACCTCGCGCAGCGCGGTCTCTGACTCTTCGATCGCGCGCTCGGCCTGCTGCTGGTCGCTGAGGCGGTTCTTCGACGGTCCACCGGGCTTGGGTTTTGCCGTTTTTTTGGATTTGGGATGTGGTTCGTCTCGCGCGTTCGTCGCGCCCGCGGGAGCGGCTGCACCGTTCGGGGAGACGTTTGGCGTGCCCTCTCCATTCGCGGCGACGCCGCCGCCCGCGCCCACCGCCGGGGCTCCGTCCCGCGGCTCCCCCGCCGCGCGGCGCTCTTCGCGCACGCGCACGTACTCGGGCCAGCCGCCTGTGTAGCTGCGCAGGGTGTGGTCCTCGATCGCGATCGTGCGGGTTCCGACGGCGTCGAGCAGCGCGCGGTCGTGGGAGATCAGCAGCAGCGCTCCTTCGAAACCGCGCAGCGCGTCCTCCAATGCCTCGCGGCTCTCGATGTCGAGGTGGTTGGTGGGCTCGTCGAGGATCAACACGTTGGCGCCGGACTGCACGACGATCGCGAGGGCCAGGCGCTGACGCTCGCCGCCGGAGAGGCCCGCCAATGGTTTCTCGGCCTCCTCGCCGGAGAACAGGAAGCGGCCGAGCAGGGCCCTCGCCTTGTTCGGCGTCAGGCCGGTCGCGTGCTGCGCGGCCTCGAGCGCCGTCGGGTTCGGGTTCGTGCCGGCCCCGCCGGTGCCAAGCTCCTCGGCGTGCTGGGAGAGGAGGCCCACCTTCACGTTGTGGCCGGTGCTCAGTTTGCCCGCCGCCAGCGGTTTGCGGCCGGCGAGCGTCTCGATCAGCGTGGTCTTGCCGCTGCCGTTTGGTCCGACCAGCGAGACGTGCTCGCCGCGCTCCAGCCACAGCTCGGCTTTGTCGAGGAGGACCAACGGCGCGACCGTCCCCCGCGCGCCCGCGGTCCCGCCGGATGCGCTCCCCGCCTTGTGGGCCCCAGCCCTCGCCGGCTTGTCTGCGCGCTGGGCGACCCGCCCCTCCTCCTCCCCTCCCACCTGCACGCGCGCGTCGGTCAACTCGAAGATCACCCGTCCCGAGCGCTCCGGCGCCTTGAACGAGAACTCCAGTCCCTGGCCGTCGCGTGGATCGCGCTCGATGCGCTCGATCTTCGCCAGTTTCTTGACGCGCGACTGCGCCTGTTTGGCCTTCGTCGCCTTGTAGCGGAAGCGCGCGATGAAATTCTCCATGCGCGCGATCTCCGCCTGCTGCTTGTCGATCGCCTTGCCGAGCGCGATCTCGCGGGCGGCCTGCTCGCGCCGCCAGCTGTGCCAGCTGCCGGCGAAGAAGCGCCCCCTGCTGGCCTCCAGCTCCAGCACGGAGGTGCCCACCGCCTCCAGGAACCAGCGGTCGTGCGCGACCAGCGCGATCGCCGCGTCGAGGCCGGTGAGCGTCTGCTCCAGCCACTCCAGCGACTCGATGTCGAGGTGGTTGGTCGGCTCGTCGAGCAGCAGCACGTCGGCGTTCGTCGCGAGCGCCCGCGCGAGCGAGGCGCGCGTCAGCTGCCCGCCGCTGAACGTGTCGAGCGGGCGGTCGAGGTCGGCGTCGCTGAAGCCGAGGCCGCGCGCCATCCCCGTCGCGCGGTCGCGCCACAGGTAGCCGCCGAGCGTCTCCAGCCGCGCTTGCGCGCGGGCGTAGCGGTCGAGCAGCGCCTCGTAGCCGACGCCATCGCTCGCGGAGGCGGCGCCCTCGGGCGGGTGGGATCCCATCTTCCGCTCCAGCTCCGCCAGCTCGCGCTCCGCCGCCAGCTCCTGCGCGCAACCGGAGAGCACGTACTCGCGCAGCGCCATCCCCCGCTCACGCGGCGGGCGCTGGTCGTGGAGCGCCACGCGCGCGCCCTTGCGCAGGCTCAGCTCGCCTTTGTCTGGCGACTCCTCCCCCGCGAGCATCCGCAGCAGCGTCGTCTTGCCCGCGCCGTTGCGCCCGGCAATCGTCATCCGTTCGCGGCGCTCGAGCTTGAACGACACGCCGCGCAGCAGCGGTTTTCCCGCTATGTCCTTGTGGAGGTCGGAGGCGATCAGCACGGCCATTGCGTTCCGCATGGTAGGGGGGCACGGGCGCGCCGCCTGGACGGAGGGTGCGCGCCGCGGCACGAGCGGGGACGGCGGCACAGGCGCATGTCCCGACCACGTGCGGCCGCGTGCTCAGGTAGCATTGCCTGCTACATGCGCCGCCTGCTCTGGAGCCTTCCGGCCGCCGTCTGCCTGCTGCTGCTCACTGCCCCCGCGGCGCTCGCGATGAACGACGGGCGGGGCTTCTACGGCGAGACCAACGACAAGGTCGTGACGAGCGCCGGCTTCATCCTGATCATCTTCTTCCCCACCTTCGCGCTGCTCGCGAGCCTGCTGCAGAAACGTCTCGAAAAGCGCAAAGACGCGCGCATCGCCGCACAGCGAGCGCACCGCGACGATGACCGCTGGCGGGGCGGCTGGTAGCGGCGCCAAGGCGGCGGCCGCGTGGACGGGAGCCCGCCCGCCCGCTGAGCCGATTGGCGCCGACGACTCGCAGGGCGGGCGGGCTCCCGTCCTCTATGAGTGCCGCGGCGCCGCGGCGCTCATCACGATCGACCGCCAGCACCGGCGCAACGCGGTGGACGGCCCCACCGCGGTCGCGTTGCACGAGGCATATCGTCGCTTCGAGGCCGACGACGACGCGCGGGCGATGGTGCTCACCGGCGCCGGCGGGGTCGCCTTCTGCGCCGGCGCCGACCTGCAGGCGATCGCGAGCTTCGGCGACCGTCTCGCCGCGCCGGAGGGGCCGATGGGCTTCAGCCGCCTGACGCCGTCGAAGCCGACGATCGCGGCGATCTCCGGCTTCGCGCTCGCCGGCGGACTGGAGCTGGCGCTGTGGTGCGACCTGCGGATCGCCACGGAGGACTCGCGCCTCGGGTTCCCCGAGCGCCGCTGGGGCGTGCCGCTGATCGACGGCGGCACCCAGCGGCTGCCGCGAATCGTCGGGCTCGGCCGGGCTTTGGACATCATCCTCACGGGGCGGATCATGGGCGCCGCCGAGGCGCACTCGATCGGCCTCGTCACCGAGCTCGTGCCGCCGGGCGGCCACCTCGACCGCGCTTTGGAGCTGGCCGACAACCTCGCCCGCTTCCCGCAGCGCACGATGCTCGCCGACCGCGCCGCCGCAATCCACGGGCTCGGCCTGCCGCTGCACGAGGGCCTCGCGCTCGAGGCGCAGGCCGGGCCGGACGTGTACGAGGACGCGATCCGCGGCGCCGCCCGCTTCGCCGGGGGCGAGGGGCGCGGCGGGGCGGGAGCCGGCGCGTAGACGCGAACGCGGGCGGCTTGCGCTCCGCAGCCGATCGCGCGCTTACCGCCGCCGCTGTCCCCCCTGCCCCGTCGAGTCGGAACAGGGAATATGGCGGTTGCGGTTGTTGATAGACTAAACTTTATGACTAAGTCTGTGGGTGTACACGAGGCGAAGACGCACCTCTCGCGGCTGCTCGAGGACGTGGCCGCGGGTGATGAGGTCGTGATCACGCGCCGCGGCGAGCCGGTCGCCACTCTCGGCCCCCCGCCGCGCCCGGCGCGCCGGCAGTTCGGGATGGACGAAGGACGCTTCGTCGTCCCCGACGATTTCGACGCGCCGCTCCCCGACGAGCTGCTCGCCGAATTCGAGCGGTGAAGCTGCTGCTCGACACGCACGTCTTCCTGTGGCTGCACACCGCGCGCAAACGCCTCGGCGACCACCTTCCCCTGCTCGAAGATCCTCACACCGAGCGGCTCATCTCGGCGGTGAGCTCCTGGGAGATCGCGATCAAGCACGCGCTGGGGCGGCTGCCACTGCCGGAGCCGCCCCAGCATTACGTCCCGAGCCGGATGCGCGCGATCGGCGCCGTCGGGGTGCCGATCGAGCACCGCCACGCGCTCGCGGTCGCCGCGCTGGAGCCGCTGCACGGCGACCCTTTCGACCGGCTGCTCGTCGCGCAGGCCCAGCTGCTCGACGTGCCGATCCTGACCGCCGACCCCGCCATCGCCCGCTATCCGGTGCGCACGCTGGTGGTCGGGTCCGGCGGGTGAGGACGCGGCGGGGATGCTTCATGTGTGATGCTCCTTTTGTCGTTCGCCGCGTGCTCGGGCGCCGCCGCCCATCCGCCGGGGGCTATCCTCGACCCCCATGGCCTACCTGATCACCGGCGCCACCGGCTTCATCGGCCGCCACCTCGTCGAGCGGCTGCTCGCGAACCGCCCCGGCAAGCTGTACGTGCTCGTGCGCGAGAGCTCGACCGGGCGCCTGGAGGAGCTCACGCAGCGCTGGGCGCGGGCGACCGGGACGGCGGCGGGTAAAAGGATCGTGCCGGTGGTGGGCGACCTGCGCCGGCCGCTGCTGGGGCTCGACCAGGAGCAGATCGCGGAGCTGCGGGGGAAGGTGGAGCACTTCGTCCACGTCGCCGCGATCTACGACATGACCGCGCCGGCCGAGCGCAACGCCGCGGCGAACGTCGGCGGCACGACACACGCGGTGGAGCTCGCGCGCTCGCTGGAGGTGGGGTGCCTGCACCACGTCTCCTCGATCGCCGTCGCCGGCACCTATAACGGCACGTTCAGCGAGGAGATGTTCGACGAGGGCCAGAAGCTCCCCTCGCCCTACCACCGCACGAAGCTCGAAGCCGAGCGGATCGTGCGCGAGCAGCCGTTCGTGCCCTGGCGCGTGTACCGCCCGGCGATCGTGGTGGGCGACTCGCGCACCGGCGAGATGGACAAGGTGGATGGGCCGTACTACTTCTTCAAGGCGATCCAGCGCGCGCGACAGCTGCTGCCGGAATGGCTGCCGCTGCTCGGCGTCGACCTCGGGCGCACGAACGTCGTCCCCGTCGACTGGGTGGCGGGCGCGATGGAGCACCTGATGCACGTGAGCGACCTCGACGGGCAGGCGTTCCACCTGACCGATCCGCGCGGGCAGCGGGTGGACGAGCTGATCAACGAGCTGGCGAGCGCCGCGCACGCGCCGCGCTTCGCGGTGAGCCTCGACAAACGCCTGACGCGGGCGATCCCCACGTGGCCGCTGAAGCTGACGCTCGAGCTGCCGCCGTGGCGCCAGCTGCGGGCAATCGCGCTGCGCGAGCTGGGGATCCCCGAGGAGGTGCTCGCGCACATGGAGCTCGTGCCGCGCTTCGACACGCGCGCCACGCAGCTCGCGCTCGCCGGCTCAGGATGCGAGCAGCCGCCGGCGCTGCACACCTACGCGCAGCGGCTGTGGGATTACTGGGAGCGGGAGATGGACCCCGACATCAGCAAAGACCGCACGCTGCAGGAGGCGGTGAAAGACCGCCGCATCCTGATCACCGGCGCCTCCTCGGGGATCGGCAAGGCGACCGCGCTGAAGGTGGCCGCGGCCGGCGGCGTCCCCCTGCTGGTGGCGCGCAACGTCGAGAAGCTCGAGGAGGTGCGCGCCGAGATCGTCGCCGCGGGCGGGCAGGCGTATGTGTACGCGGGGGACATGTCCGACATGGCCTCGGTCGACGACCTCGTGGAGCGCGTGCTGGTCGACCACCGCCACGTCGACATGCTCGTCAACAACGCCGGTCGCTCGATCCGCCGCTCGATCGCGCTCAGCTACGACCGCTTCCACGACTTCGAGCGCACGATGCAGCTCAACTACTTCGGCGCGATCCGCCTGATCCTCGGGTTGCTCCCCGACATGCGCGAACGCGGCAGCGGCCACATCGTCAACATCTCCTCGATCGGGGTGCAGACCAACCCGCCGCGCTTCTCCGCGTACGTGGCCTCGAAGGCCGCGCTCGACGCCTTCACCCGCGTCGTCGCCTCCGAGACGATCGGAGACGGCGTGACCTTCACCACCATCCACATGCCGCTCGTGCGCACGCCGATGATCGCCCCCACGAAGATGTACGACGCGTTCCCCGCGATCACCCCCGACGAGGCCGCCGACATGATCTGCGAGGCGCTGCGCCGCCGCCCCAAGCACATGGGCACGCGCCTCGGCACCGCTGGCGAGGTGGCGTACGCGCTCTCGCCGAAGGCGGTGGACCGGATCCTGCACCTGGCCTATCGGGTGTTCCCGGACTCGGGCGCCGCTCGCGGGCATCACGACGCGGAGGAGCGGGCTTCGTTCGAGCAGATCGCGATGGCTACGCTCACCAGGGGCGTGCACTGGTAAGGCATTTGGGGATCGTCCGCGTGTCTGCGGGCGGGGAACGAGCACCCAGCTACGAAGGCTGGGCAGTAACACAAAGGCCAAAGGCCCGTCCAGCACCACCGGGCTCGGAGGGCTCCTGCGATGATTCGAGACAGTGAGCGAGAGCCCCGCGATCGAGGTGAGCGACCTGCGCAAGCGCTACGGCGAGCATGAGGCGCTGCGGGGGCTGGACATCGAGGTCAGACGAGGGGAGGTGTTTGGGCTGCTTGGGCCGAACGGCGCCGGCAAGACGACCACGGTGGAGATCCTCGAGGGGTACCGCGCGCGCGACGGCGGCGAGGTGGCCGTGCTCGGGCAGGATCCTGGGCGCAGGCCGCGCGCGCTGCGACGGCGGATCGGGATCGTGCTGCAGGCGGGAGGCATCTACAGCTATGTGACGCCGCGCGAGGCGCTGGCGCACTGGGCCGGCATGTATCCGCGTCCGCGCGCGGTCGATGAGGTGCTGGCGCTCGTAGGGCTGACGGAGAAGGCCGACGCGCGCTGCCGGACGCTTTCCGGCGGGCAGCTGCGGCGGTTGGACTTCGCGCTCGCGCTGATCGGCGACCCCGAGCTGATCTTCCTCGACGAGCCCACGACCGGCTTCGACCCCGAGGCGCGCCGCGCCGCCTGGGAGACGATCCGCTCGCTGCGGGCGCTCGGCAAGACGATCCTGCTGACGACGCACTACCTCGACGAGGCGCAGGCGCTCGCCGACCGCGTGGCGATCGTCAAGGAGGGGCGGGTGCTCGCGGTGGGGCCGCCGCTGGAATTGAAAACCCACCCGGCCCACCCACCCGGCAGCGGAGCCGGCGGTGGCGCGAACGGCGTCGGCGCCGCTGGGATGTACCGGATCACCCACCGCGACCCGCACACCGGCGAACTGGTGGAGCACCAGACCGAGGACCCCACCACCCTCCTGCATGAGCTCACCGGCGCCGCGCTCGCGCGCGGGGAGCGGTTGGAGGAGCTGAGCGTGGGGCTGCCGACGCTGGAGGACGTGTACTTGGAGCTGACGGCGGATGTCGCCGCGCCGCCCGCCACCGGGGCGTCCTCCTCTCACACCGCCGAAGAGCCGTCGGATCTCGCCGCGGCGGCAGCGCGGAGGAGCGCCCGATGAGTGAGGCTGCCGCGCTGGCCTGGCGCCAATATCGCCTGGAGCGGCGCATGTTCTGGCGCAACCCGAGCGCCGCCTTCTTCAACTTCCTGCTGCCGCTGCTGTTCCTCGTCGCCGGCGGGGCGATACTGCACGGCAACCAGCGCCAGCTCAACCACCTCGTGCCGGCGATCGCCGGGATGAGCGTGATGTCGACGACATTCACCGCGCTCGCCTACAACATCGTGTTCCTGCGCGAGCGCGGGGTGCTGAAGCGGATCAGGGGGACCCCCCTCCCCACCGGCTCGTACTTCGGCGGGGTGGCGGCGAACGCGGTGACGAACACCGCGCTGCAGATCGCGATCGTGGTGCTCGCCGGGCGGCTCGTCTTCGGCATCGGCTGGCCGGAGCACTGGGACGAGCTGGTGGTGTTCACGCTGCTCGGCGTCGTCTGCTTCGCCGCGCTCGGCGTGGCGTTCGCGCATGCGATCCCGAACTTCGAGTCCACCGCGGCATACGTGAACGCGGTGTTCCTGCCGGTGGTGTTCGTGTCGTTCTACGTGTTCGACGACAAGAGCGCGCCGGCGTTCGTGCGCAACATCGCCGAAGCGCTGCCGCTCGTGCACCTGATCGACGGGCTGTACGGGGCGATGCTCGGCGCGAGCGCGCTCGGCGACAATCTCAGCTCGCTCGCTGTGATCGCGCTGTGGGGCGTGTTCGGGCTGTGCTTCGCCGTGCGCGGCTTCTCGTGGGAGTCGCGCGGGTGAGCGCCGTTTCCGCGTGCGGGCGCCGTGCGGCGTAGGATGCCCCGCGATGACGCGGCTCGCCCGGGACCCCGACCGATGAAGCAGCTCGCCCCCGACCTGTACCAGCTCGACGGATGGCCGCGCAACGCGATCAACGTGTACCTCGTCGGCGACGTGCTGATCGACGCCGCCACCCGCCAGGCGGAGGGGCGGATCATGCGCCAGCTGGCGGGCCGGACGCTGAGCGCGCACGCGCTGACGCACGCCCACCCCGACCACCAGGGCTCCAGCCACGCGATCTGCGAGCGCCTGGACATCCCGCTGTGGTGCGGCGAGGCGGACGTGCCGGCGATGGAGACCCCCGGCGCGATCAAAAACCCCAAAGCGCCGCGCTGGCTGAACTGGGCGCAGGAGCGCTTCTGGGTGGGGCCGCCGCACCCGGTGAGCCGTGCGCTGCACGAGGGCGACGAGATCGCCGGCTTCACGGTGCTCCAGACGCCGGGCCACTCGGTGGGTCACATCTCCCTGTGGCGCGAGTCCGACCGCGTGCTGATCGTCGGCGACGTGCTAGGCAACATCCACTTCATCACCGGGATGCCCGGGCTCCACCTGCCGCCCGACCTCTTCACGCCCGACCCGGCGCGCAACCGCGAGTCGGCCAGGCGCCTCGCCGCGCTCGAGCCGGCGCTCGCCTGCTTCGGCCACGGCAAGCCGCTGCGCGACCCCGGGAAGCTCGCGGGCTTCGTGGCGCGGCAGCCGCGGTGAGCCGGCCGGGGCGCCGGGGGCGGATAGCATCTCGCGGGCGATGAGCGAGAGGGTGGCGGCTGGCGAGCAGCCGATCGAAGGCGAGCGGGTGGCGAACGATGCCTCGCGGGGCGAGCCCGAAAGCATCTTCATCCCCGAAGGCGACGGGCGCTACACGCCCACCGAGCACGCGCGCGGGCCGTGGGACCCGCGGGCGCAGCACGGCGGCGCGCCGGCGACGCTGATCGCGGGCGCGTTCGAGCGGATGCAGCCCGGCGCGGAGCTGCCGTTCGCGCGCCTCTCCTGCTCGTTCCTGCGCCCGGTGCCGCTCGCGCCGCTGCAGCTGAGCACGCGGATCGTGCGCCCCGGCCGGCGCGTGCAGGAGCTCGAAGCGGAGCTGCGCACGGTGGGTGCGGGAAAGGAAAATGATAAGGAGGATGGGGTCGGCGAGCTTGTATGTCGCGCCCATGCATTGCGGATCGTGGCGGCGCCGGCGCAGCTGCCAGCGCTCGCGCTGCGCATCGTCGCCGAGAGCGAGCCACCGCGCCTACCGGGGCGCGAGCAGGCGCACGCGGTGGACTTCAGGCCGGGGATCCCCGAGCTGCGGAGCTTCGCGGCGAGCGCGATCGAGATGCGCTTCGTGCACGGCCGCCCGCTGAAAGGGCGCCTGCCCGAGACGGGGGTGTCGGCCGAGCACGAGCCGGTGGGCACCGCCGGTGTGTGGATGCGCCTGCGCCGCAACGTGCTCCCCGACCAGGCGCCAACGCCGCTGGTGTACGCGATGGCGGCGGCGGACTTCGGCAACGGTATCGCCGCGGTGCTGCCGTTCGACCAGTACGTGTTCATCAACGCCGACCTCGCCGTCACGTTCAACCGCCGCCCCGAGGGCGAATGGATCGGCCTCGACGCGCGCACGCGACTGCATCCGGAGGGGATCGCGTGGGCCGAGAGCGTGATGCACGACGAGCGCGGCCCGTTCGGGCTGGCCACGCAGGCGCTGGTGGTGGCGCCGCGCTGATCAGCGCACGATCACGCCGCCGAGCGCCTCATCGACCGCGGCGAGCGTGTCCTCGCTCAGCGCCACACCCGACGCGGAGGCATTCGCATGCACCTGCTCGGGCCGCGAGGCGCCGACGATCGCAGAAGCGACGTTCGGCTGGCGCAAAACCCACGCGAGCGCCATCTGCGCCATCGTCAGTCCCGCTCCCTCCGCCACCGGCTGCAGGCGCTGCACGGCCGTGAGCACGCGGTCGTCGAGCAGACGGTCCATGAACGTGCTCATGCTCTCGCTCGCCGCGCGCGAGTCCTCCGGCGGCGGCGAGCCGGGCGGGTACTTGCCGGTGAGCACCCCCTGCGCGAGCGGCGACCACACGATCTGCGAGATCCCCTCGCGTTCGCACACTGGGATCACCTCGGCCTCGGGCGCGCGCCAGATCATCGAGTACTGCGGCTGGCTGGAGACCCAGCGCTCGACTGCGGGCAGCTGCAGCGACTCGGCGATCCGCGCGACCGGCCACTCGCTGAAGCCGATGTGACGGGCCTTGCCGGCGGCGACGACTTCTGTGAGCGCCCCCATCGTCTCCTCCAAGGGCGTCTGCTCGTCGTAGCGGTGGCCTTGGTAGAGGTCGACGTAGTCGGTCTGCAAGCGCTTCAGCGAGGCGTCGATCTGCTTGTGAATCTGCGCCGCCGACAGCCCCCTGTCGGTGTCGGACATCGAGAAGTACACCTTCGTGGCGAGCACGTAGGAGGAGCGCTCGTACCCGGAGAGCACCTCCCCGAGCAGCGTCTCCGCCGCCCCCCGTCCGTACACGTTGGCGGTGTCGAAGAAGTTGATCCCCGCGTCGAACGCCGCCTTCACGCACGCCTGCGACTGCGCGCGCTCCAGCCCGCCGGAGTAGGTGAGCCACGAGCCGAGGCTGATCTCCGAGACCTCGAGGTCGCTGGCGCCGAGCTTGCGGTAGTTCACGGTGAGAGACTACTGATAAGTCGGGTCGGCTGGGGCCAACGATCCAGCCGCTCCATTCAGTAGCGTTCCATGGGCTTCTTTCTCGGAAGCGGTTAGCCTTCGCAGCTCAGCTGGATAGAGCAGTTCTCTTGCGAAGGACAGGCCCGGTTCGAGTCCCGGCGGGGGCGTTCGACGAAGTGTTCGGCATGGCCCGGACGGATTCCTCTCGGATTCCGGCTGGACAGGACGCCTCGGCGGTCGATATCACATGTATCGCAAGAGAACTGCCCTGCTGGAGCTAGGCCAGAAACCCTTCTGACGGCTTCCGAATGGGTTTGGGGAGCCCGCTTTGGTGGGCTGCTTTTTTCGGGCTGGATCCCATTCCTACCGTCGCCGCCCCGCGGCAAAGCTCTGCACCGCCGGCGCCACCGCGCGCAGGCTGGCGCCGACCTCGGCGGCCTCCTCCTCCGGGACGGTGACAGAGCGTAAGCGGTGGACCTGCGCGGCCGCGGGCACCCGCTCGCCGGCGGCCGGCGCGAGGAAGCGCTCCAGCGGCGCGAGCTCGCGCACGAGCACGTTGACGACCGGCGGCACCTCCTCCATGCCGTGCAAGCGCTCGACCGCGCTGCGCTCCAGGCGACCGCGGGCGAGCAGCAGCGGCTCGGCGCGGGCGAGCGGGCGCTGGCGCTCGTACACGGCGCGCGGCACGATCAGGTTGATGTGGCCCCACTCGTCCTCGAACAACAGGAACATCGTGCCCTTCGCGGTGCCCGGCCGCTGGCGGGCGATCACCAGGCCGGCGACCGTCACGGCGGAGCCCCGCGGCAGCCGCGCGAGCTGGGGCGAGGTCGTGAGCATCTGCCCGTCCAGGCGCGGGCGCAGCGCCGCCAACGCCTGGTCGCCGACGGTGACTCCCGTGGTGGCGTAGTCGGCGATCAGGCGCTGCCAGCGGGTGAGCGGGCGCAGGCGCGGCGACCCGGGCAGCTCCAGCGGCAGCGCAAGCTGGGTGCCGGCGCGCGCGAGCGCACGGCCGGGGGCGGCGATCCCCAGCTGCCAGAGGGCGAGGCGGCGTTGTGCGTCGGACGCTCCGCCCACGAGCTCGTCGCAGGCGCCCGACCAGGCGAGCTGCTCCAGCGTGGGGCGACGCGCACCGCAGCGCGCGGCCAGCTCGCCGAGATCGCCAAACGGTCCGCCCCGCTCGCGCTCGGCGACCAGCTCGCGGACCTCATCGGCGCGCACGTCCTTGATGTAACCGAGACCAAGCCGCACACTGCCGTCCTCCACCGTGCACCGCACCCCCGAGGCGTTGACATCGAGCGGGAGGACGGGGATGCCACGCCCCGCGGCCTCGTGCACGAGCGTGTCGGGGGCGTAGAAGCCCATCGGCTGCTCGTTCAGCAGCGCGCACAAAAACTCGGGGCCGTAGTGGACGCGCAGCCACGTGGACTGGTAGGCGAGCAGCCCGAAGGCGGCGCCGTGCGCCTTGGGGAAGCCGAACCCGGCGAAGCCCTCCACCATCTCCCACACGCGCCGCGCGGTGGCGAGGTCGGCGCCGACGTGGCGGCGGGCGCCCTCGATGAAGCGCTCGCGGTGGCGCTGTAAGGCCTCGTGCGAGCGCTTGCGGCTCATCGCTCGGCGCAGGCCTTCGGCCTCGTGGGCGTTGAAGCCGGCGAACGCCTGCGCCACTTCCATCACCTGGTCCTGGAAGATGATCGTGCCGAGCGTCTCGCGCAGCACCGTCCGCAGCGATGGGTGCGGGCAGGGCGGCTCGTAGGAGGGGTCCTCGCGCAGCCGCCGGCGGCGCTCGATGTAGGGGTTGATCGCGCCGCCCTGGATCGGGCCGGGGCGCACGATCGCGACCTGGATCGTGAGGTCGTCGAGGCTCTCGGGGAGCGTGCGCTTCAGCGACTGCATCTGCGCGCGGCTCTCGATCTGAAACACCCCCACAGTGTCCGCCCGGCGCACCGCGCGGAAGGTGGCGCGGTCGTCGAAGGGGATGCGCGAGAGGTCGACGCGCTCGCCCCTGGTGTGGGCGATCAGCTCGACGCACGCTTCCACCGCGGAGAGCATCCCCAGCCCCAGCAGGTCGATCTTCAGGAAGCCGGCGTCGGCGCAGGAGTCCTTGTCCCACTGCACCATCTGCCGGCCCGCCATCGCCGCCGGGACGACCGGGCAGCAGTCGATCAGCGGCCGCGTGGCGATCACCATCCCGCCGGGGTGCTGGGAGATATGGCGCGGCAGCCGGTGGGCCTCGGCCGCCAGGCGCGCCAGCCACGCCCAGCGGGGGGAGGCGACGGCGACGGGGACACCCGCTCCGCCCAGCCACTCCACCGGATCGCCTCCGCGCCGGCTGCTCCCTTCTCGCCCGTCCCCCCCACTGACGATCCCAGAGCCTCCCCCCTGCCAATCGTCGCTCTCCCCTGCATCCCACGAGCCGTGATCGTGCTCAACAGGGGCGGGTGGTGCGTGCCAATGGTGCTCCGCCGCGCGCGCCACCCGCTCGATCTCCCCCGGCGGCAGCCCCAGCAGCTTGCCGAGCTCGCGGATCGCGCCGCGCGCGCGGAACGTGGGGAATGCCGCCACCAGCGCGGCGTGTTCGCCGCCGTAGCGCGCGTGCACGCGCGGGATCAGCACCTCGCGGATGTCCCGCGGGAAGTCGAGGTCGATGTCGGGCAGGTGATCGAGGCCGGTGTGCAGGAAGCGCCCGAGTAACAGGCGGTTGCCGATCGGGTCGATGTGCGAGAGGCCGGTGAGGTAGCAGACGATCGACGACACCGAGGAGCCCCGCCCGCGGCCCGGCGCAAGCAGCGCGCGCGCCGACCTCGCGCCGCGCACCTCGGCGGCGACCTCGCGCGCGAGCTCCAAGAGCTCGTGGTGCAGCAGGAAGAAGCCGGCGAGCCCCAGATCGTCGATCACGCGCAGCTCCTGCTCGAGGCGCGCCGCGGCCTCGGGGAAGGTGGACGCCTGGATGGCGTAGCGCTCGTGCAACCGCGCGTGGCACAGCTCCGCCAGGCGGCGCATCGCGCCGGCGTCCTCGGCGCCCGGGTAGCGGTAGCCGAGGTCGCGCGTCAGATCGAAGCGCAGCTCGTCGGCGAGGCGCACGCTCTCGCGCACCGCCTCGGGGTGCTCGGCGAAGCGCGCCGTCATCGCCGCGGGCGCGGCCATCACGTGGGAGTGGTTGCCGCGCCGCAACGGCTCGGAGGCGTCGAGCGTGGTGTGGTGGCGCAGCGCCACGAACGCGTCCTGCAGCTCCGCGCGGGAGCGGGCGTGCGCGTGCACATCGCCGGTGGCCACGCACCGCACGCCGAGGCGCCGCGCGAGCGCTTGCAGCGCCCGGTTGCGCGCGCGGTCGTTGCGGGCGTAGGGTCGCTGCAGCTCCACTCGCAGGTTGTGCGGGCCGAACGCCTCCAGCAGCCGCCGCATGGTCGGCTCGTCGCGCACACCATGACCAGCGCAGCCGGTGAGGCACACGAGGCTCTCGCTGTGCTCGCGCACCGCCCGCAGGCTCACCGTCGGCTCGCCGCGCTCGCGGCCGGGCCCCCCGCGTGTGTGGGAGTGCGCCAGGGTGAGCAGCCGGCAGAGGTTGCGCCAGCCGCGCGCATCGCGCACCAGCAGCGTGAGGTGACGGCGATCCTCGCCTGCGCCGTGGATCCCCTGCCATCCGCGACCGTTGTTGCGACCCGGGGTGCCGCTGCCGGCGCCTTCGACGAGGACGTCGACCTCGGCGCCGTGGATCGCGCGCACCCCGCACACCTTCGCCGCCTGCGCCAGCTCCATCGAGCCGGCGACGGAGTTGTGGTCGGTGAGCGCCAATGCCTCGTAGCCAAGTTCCGTCGCTCTTTGCGCCAGCTCGTCGGGCAGCGAGACGCCGTCCAAGAAGGAGTAGGCGGAGTGGCAGTGCAGCTCGGCGTACTTCATCCCATCTGCGTGAACCACTCGCCCGAACAGAGATCGTGGAAGACCACGAGGTTGCGACCGCTCGCGCTCACCGCCTCCCAGTAGCGGCGGCGCAGCGGGCGACCGGTCCACCAGCGATCCTCCACCAGCCACGACTCCCGTACGTGCTCAACCGCCCGCCCGTCGATCGTGCGGGGGATCCCTCCCATCCCCATTCGCACGCGAGCGGGGCGCGGCCGGTTGAGGGGGCGGCTTGTACTCATCCGGGAAAGGGGGTGAAGACGACGCGCCGCTCCGGTACGCGCGAGTCGGGGTCGACGCACACCGCGCGCAGCGCCGCCTCCGGGCCAGCTGCCGCGCGCGCCTGCGCCACCGCATCCCGCAGCAGCGCGCCGCGCACCTCGCGTCCCTGCTCCCCCAACACACCCTGCTCCCCCTCCGGCGGGCCGAAGCGCTCGGCCTCCAGGCGCAGGTGGGCGGCGGGCGCGGGCAGCCCCGCCAGGCGCGGGGCGAGCGCGAGGCGCATCCGCCGCGGGTCCGACAGCGCTTCGCGCAGCACCACCTGCTCGCGCCACGTGCCGCCCTCCACCAGCCGCGCGGAGATTGTGAGCGCGCGCAGCGTCCTGCCGCGGCGCTCGGGACGGGCGAGCAGACGGTCGAGCAGCACCCCGAGCACGCGCTCCAGCGCCGGGCCCGAGCCGGCCTCTCCGAGCTCCAGCGACTCCCACAGGCGCTCCTCCGCCAGACGTGTGCGCAGTGGGTCGTCCTCGCCGCGCGCGAGGCGCCGCGCGAGGATCCCCGCCTGGCCGAAGCGGTCGGCCACCGCGTCGCGTCCCAACGCCGCCAGCTCCCCGAGCGTCTCGATCCCCAGCCGGGCGAGCGGCTCCACCAGCGCCGCCGTCTGCGCCCGGTAGCCGAGCAGCGCCACCGGCCGTGCGGCGAGGTAGCGGCGGGCGTCCTCCTGCGCTCGCACCACCACCGCGCGGCGCGAGCGCACCTCCAGCGCCGCGGCGAGCGCGCAGAAGCGGGTCGGCCCGGCGCCCACACGCGCGGGGCGTCCCAGCGCGCGGCGCGCGGCGGCGATCACCGCCTCGTCCGCGTCCGCATCCCTCCCCCGCAGCGGGTGCGGCCCGCGCCGACCCTCGGCTGCATGCAGATCACGCAAGCCATCCGATTCGAAGTAGGCGAGGCCGGCGCGCGACAGCTCCAGCGCGGCGCCGATCCCTTCGAGCGCCCTTGCCGCCCTCCCCCACTCCTGCGCCACACCGAGCGGGTCGCCCGCCACCAGGCGCAGTCGCGGGCAGCGCGCCAGCGCCTCCCCCAGAGCCATCCCCCGTGTCACGCCGTGCGCTTCGGCGGCGCCCGACACCTCCCCCACCCGCGCCTCCCCGCCGGGCGTCGGCGCGATCGCGAGCGCATGCCCCGCGAGCGCCTGCGCGCCGCCGGCGGCGACGGTCAGCTCGAAGCGGGGGAGGTGGACGCACACGACCATAGGCGAACGTATGTTCGCATATGGTCAGGCTCCCGCAACAGACAGATCGATCCATCCTCACCCACCAGGGGCGGATCGCGTCGAGAAGCCAGCCTGAACGTGTAGCGCGCCGCTCCGCGTGCGCAGGATCGAGCGCGTCCGGCTCCATGCGGACCCTGACGACCCTCTCGCAGTTGGCGTGCGCGCTTGCCAGAGCGCAGCCTCGCGGCTACTTGGTTGCGCCTGCGTAAACCCAACCGGAGCCCGCTCGGCGGCAGGAGGCAGCGTCGCTATTTGCCTTTGAGGACTTCATAAAAGTGCCTCTCGGTCTTGTTGCATTGCCGTAGCAATTCCTTGAACAGCGCCTTGTCTCTTATCTGCGCGTTTCCGTGAGACACGCTCGTATGTCGGACTACACGACCGTTGTCGTCGTACAGAACCCAGGTCTCGTGCTTGTTGGAGCGGACAAGTGCGAACCCATTCCTGCCGATGACCTTTCGATACTCACCCCAACGCGGCGGCATCCGGGAAGCTCACCGACCCGAACCAAGACATTCGCGGCACCTTGAGAAGCAGCAGGTAATCCAAGTGGTGAGCAATGTCCGGCGCCAGCTCAGGCTCATCGTCACGTAGGAACTCCAAGTACTCAGCCGCCGCGTCCAGAAGGTTCTGGATGGCGGCATCCATCGTCCCACCATGACCGAGCGCATCAAGCTCGGGAGTGCGAGCAATCCACCCACCCTCGCTTTGGCGCATGACGACCGACAGTCGCTTGCCGGTCGCAATCACATAGCCACTAGAACGGGGCTGGCCGGCCTCGGACGGACGAGGGACGTTCGCCGGATACTGGAGCCGGATTTCCTGGTCATCGCTCGGAGCGATCACGCGAACCTCGTCGCCCTCGACAAGGCTCCCTGCAACGGTGGTGGCTGTCGTCATGACCCGTCCTCCTCGTTCTCGGGCTCGGTTGGCGGCTGGCCCTCCACCTGGCGCAAAATCTCCTCGTGCTGGTTTAGGTGGTTGCTGAGGGCTTGCATCAGGGGCATGAGAAAGCTCGGCGAGAGCTTCAGCCGCGACACGACGATTGGCTTCGGAACGCCGCCGCCCGGCACCATCTGGATGAAGTCGAGCGTGATGTCGTGCGGACCTTGGCTCGACACGGCCGCGAAGTTGGCATAGATGCCGACCTCCAGCTCGGGAGGCACCACGACATCGACGGTTTGCTCATCATCGGCCATAGGACGTTTCTGCTGCTTGATCGCCAGTCGCCCATTCGCGCTTGAGCGGCGATCCTGCCGACCCAGCCATCATAACCCGCCCAAGACGTGCAGGTGCGAGCCACGACCGATCTTTACGCCGCCCTCTGCGGCCGCGAATCGCTCGCCCAGCGCACGCGAGCGTCGATCTGTGCACCGATCCACGGACTGCCTCTTCCCCATGCCCTGCTCGCAAGCCCATGCGCGCGGCCGCGAGGCACGGATGCCGAGCGCGCGCCAGCCCTACCGAAGCGCAAGCACGCGCGGACGATCCCTCAAAGACGATCCCAAAACCCGCCCGCTCCGGCCCTGCCCCAAGGGCCGGCTCCGCCGGCCCGGGCAAGAAAACCCCGCAGCGGGGGGAGGTCGGGAGGGGGGCCCGCCCCCCTCCCGCTCAGTCCATCCCCAGCGGCCCCTCAGCCGAGCCGCTGAGGAACTGGCGCACGAACGGGTTCTCCGAGGAGAACATCTTGGTTGCGTCGCCGGCCTCCACGATCCGCCCGCGCCACAGCAGCGCGATGTATTCGCCGATCCGCCGCGCGGAGGCGATGTCGTGGGTGACGACGATGTACGTGCCCCCGAACTGGCCGTGCATCTCCTGGATCAGCTCGCACAGCAACGCCGTGCGCACCGGGTCGAGACCCGAGTCGGGCTCGTCGAAGATCACGATCTCGGGCTCCATCACGAGCGCCCGCGCGAACCCGGCGCGCTTGCGCATCCCGCCGGACAGCTGGTTGGGGAAGTAGTCGATCGCGTCCGACAACCCCACGTCGCCCACCCGTTCGCGCACGCGCTTGGATATTTGCGCCTCCGACATGTCGGTGTGCTGGCGCAGCGGGAACGCGACGTTGTCGTACAGCGACATCGACCCGAACAGCGCGCCGTCCTGGAACAGCACGCCGATCTTGCGTCGCAGCGCCAGGAGCTCGTTCATCGGCAGGCTGGGCACCGACTGGCCCTTCACGACCACGTCGCCGGAGTCGGGGAACATCAGCCCGATCAAGTGTTTGATCAGCACGCTCTTGCCCGTCCCCGAAGGGCCCAGCACGGTCGTGATCGTGTGGTCGGGGATCGCCACGTTGAGCCCGTTCAGGACGGGCACCCCGCCGAGGCGCTTGTGCACGTCGTAGCAGCGGATCGACCACTCCTCGTCGCCGTGCTCGCTGTCCCAGTCGAACTCCGTGTGGTACTCGAACTGGGCGGCGGCGTCGAGCGTCGCGCTCTCCTGCGCGCTCACGCCCGCGCCGGCGGGAGCCCGCGCCTCCGCCTCCCGGCCGACAGGATCCTCCACGTTGCCCGGCGAGCCCTGCTGGCCGAAACGGGGATTCGCGCCGGAGGCGCGTGTCTCTCGGCTTCGGTCCTGCTCCTCCTCCATGCCCGGGATACTAATGCTCGCCGCCGAGGACATCAACAGCAGGCGACCGACCGACACCGTCCCAGCGGCGCCATGCCCAGCGGCCATGCCGCTGTCCACGTAGTATCGCCACCATGGCGCAGACGATCGCGGTCCTCTCGCAGAAGGGCGGCACGGGCAAGACGACCACCGTGCGCACGCTCGCCGACGCGCTGCGGCGCGCGGGGGTGCGCACACTGGCGGTCGACCTCGACCCGCAGGGCAACCTATCCGACTACTTCGACGTGCCCCCCAACGCCTCCCCGACGATCGGCGATGTTTTGAGCGGACGGGCGGGCGTGGCCGAGGCGGCCCACGCAAGCGCCCACGGCGACGTGATCCCCGCCAACCTCGAGCTCGCCGAGGCCGAGCTCTCGCTGGGGGGGCGGCTGGGGCGCGAGCTGACGCTCCGCCGCGCGCTCGCGAAGCTGCCGGGCGACATGTATGAGCTGATCCTGATCGACTGCCCGCCCTCGCTCGGGCTGCTCACCGTCAACGCCCTGGTGGCCGCCGACTACGCTCTGATCACCGCCGAGGCGCAGTACTTCGCATTGCAGGGCGTCGAGCAGGCGCTCGAGGTGATCGAGCTGGCGCGCGACACGCTCAACCCCGAGCTCGAGCTGCTCGGGGTGCTGCTCAACCTCGCCGACATGCGCACCGTGCACTCGCGCGAGGCGCTCGCCTCGCTGCGCGAGCAGCTCGGCGAGCGGGTGCTCGCCACGGTGGTGCGCTCCTCGATCGCCTACGCCGAATCGGCCGAGCGCGCCGTCTCGATCCTCGACCACCGCCCCGACCTCGGCGCCGACTACCTCGCGGTGGCCGCCGAGCTGCTGGCGCGGATGCCGGGGTTCGAGCGGGCGCGGGGGCAGCTCGACGCGGAGCTGGGCCAGAACTGAACCTCGCAGAGACGCCCGCGGGCGCACAGGCGGCCGCGGGCGGAGGCCACAAGGGGGGACAGGACCGCTCGATCACAGCTCCCACACATAAGCCCCCTGCGGCTCGAACGGCGCCCGCAGCAGCTGCGCCCACCCCTCCACCTCGCCGCGCAGCGCCTCGACGACGGCGCCGGTCTGCTCGTAGAAGCACCACACCAGCACCGTCGGGCCGGCGCCGGAGATCGTGGCGCCGAGCGCGCCGAGCTCCCGGGCGCGCTGCGCCAGCTCGTAGGAGCGCGGGAAGAGGTGAGCGCGGCGCTCCTGGTGCAGACGATCGTGCAGACCGCGGGCGAGAAGGTCCCAGTCGCCGCGGGCGAGGCCGAGGGTGAGCAGCGCCCCGTGGGCAACGTTGAACACCGCGTCGCTCAGCGGCACCTCTGCCGGAAGGGCGGCGCGGGCGGCCGCCGTGCGCACCGGCTCGCGCGGCACGACCGCCAGCGCCTCCAGGCCGGTGGGGGGATCGAAGCGAGTGGTCTGCCCGTCGGCGCACACCACGAAGCCGCCGTACAGCGCCGCCGCCACGTTGTCGGGGTGGCCCTCCAGCTCCGTGGCCAGCTCCAGCAGCGGGGCGTCGAGCTCGAAGACGTGGTCGGCCGCCATCAGCCCCGCCACGATCGCCGCCGCGCTCGAACCGAGGCCGCCGGCGAGCGGGACATCGGAGCAGATCCTGAAGGTGAATCCGTCCGCCGGGTGCAGGCGCTCGAAGGCGCACACACAGAGATTCTCGCGGCCTTTCGGCAGCGCCAGCTCGGTTTCGACAGCGAACGTCCCCGTCTCCTCCACCTCCAGCTCCATGTGCAGCGCGAGCGCCGCCGCCATGCAGTCGAAGCCGGGGCCGAGGTTGGCTGAGGAGGCGGGTGCGCGCACCACGCGCCTACGGATCACCCAATACCGCCTCTTCGAGCGCCACCGTTTCCGCGGCACAGGGGATCACGCGGCCGTTGGAGTTGTCGAGCGCGGTCTGCTGGTCCTTGAGCCCTCTGCCGGTCATCACGCACACCACCCGCTCCGCGCCGTCCGCCCCGTACTTGAGCAAGCCCGCCACCGAGGCCGCCGAGGCCGGCTCGCAGAAGAGGCCTTCCTTGGCCGCCAGCAGGCGGTAGGCGGCGAGGATCTCGCCGTCTGCCACCGCGCGGATGGCGCCGCGCGAGTCGGTCATCGCCGCCATCGCGTCCTCCCAGCGCACGGGGTTGCCGATCCGGATCGCGCTGGCCACCGTCTCGGGCTGGGCGACCGGGTGTCCGAGCACGAGCGGCGCGGCGCCCTCGGCCTGGAAGCCGAATAGGCGCGGGGCGGCGCCCATCTCGGTGAAGCCGCGCCAGTAGGAGGTGACGTTGCCGGCGTTGCCGACGGGGATGCACAGCAGGTCGGGGCCGCCGTCGAGCTCCTCCACCAGCTCGAACGCGGCGGTCTTCTGGCCTTCGATGCGGAATTCGTTGACGGAGTTCACCAGCGTGATCGGGTGGCGCTCGACCAGCTCGCGCACCAGCTCCAGGCCCCGGTCGAAGTTGCCCGACAGCGCGATCACGCGCCCCCCGTGGATCAGCGTCTGCGCGAGCTTGCCCATCGCGATCTTGCCGTCCGGCACGATCACCGCGCAGGTGAGCCCGGCGCGCGCTGCGTACGCCGCCGCGCTCGCCGCGGTGTTGCCGGTCGAGGCGCAGATCACCGCCTTGGAGCCTTCGCGCACCGCCGCCGACACCGCGCACGTCATCCCGCGGTCCTTGAAGCTGCCGGTGGGGTTGCCGCCCTCCAGCTTCAGCCGCACTTCGGCGCCCACCATCTCGGACACCACCGGTGCGGGCAGCAGCGGCGTGTCGCCCTCGCTGAGGCTCACCACCGGGTCGTCCTCGGCGAACGGCAGGTGCTCACGCCAGCGCTCGATCAGCGCCGGCTTCATCGCGCCCCGCCCGTTGACCGCGCCCACCAACCGCGCCAGCGCTCGATCAGCGCCGGCTTCATCGCGCCCCGCCCGTTGACCGCGCCCACCGACCCGCCCCGGCCCCGAAGGGGCCCCTCCTCCAAAAAAAATGCGCTCGCGCGCGCCCGCGTTCATCCGAACTCCTCTTCTATCACCCGGATCGCGCGGGGGGCGGAGCGCACGAGGTCGAGCTCGCCGATCCGCGCGAGCGCCTCACGCAGACGCGACTCCGCCAGCGGGTGCAGCACCATCGTCAGCGGCACCACCTCGCCGCCGACGCGCCGCTGCAGCACCGACCTGATCGACGCCCCGTGCTCGCCCAGCACCTGCGCGATCGCGCCCAGCACCCCCGGGCGGTCGGCGACGTCGAAGTGCAGGTAGAAAGCGCTCTGCACGTCGGCGATCAGCTTCATCGGCAGCGGCGGCGCAGGCGGCTGGGCGCCGCCGGTCATCACGCTCACCACGTCTCCCAGCACCGCGCTCGCGGTCTGCCGGCCGCCGGCGCCGGGGCCGGAGAGGGTGATCTCGGTGATCGTCTCGGATTCCACCGTCACCGCATTGAACGGCCCCGACACCGAGGAGAGCGGGTGGCCTGGGTAGAGGAACGCCGGGTACACGCGCACGGAGAGGCCCCCGTCGCGGCGCTCCGCCGTGCCGATCAGCTTCAGCCCGAGCCCCAGTTCACGCGCCGAACGCAGGTCGTCGGGCTGCAGGTGCTCGATCCCTTCGTAGCGCACGTCATCAAGGTGCACCGGCGCCCCGAACGCGAGACGCGCGAGGATCGCCATCTTCGCGGCTGCGTCCCTGCCGGAGACGTCGTCTGACGGGTCAGCCTCGGCGTAGCCGCGCCGCTGCGCCTCGGCCAGCGCCTGGGCGTAGGTGTTGCCGCGGTCCATCTCGCCGAGGATGAAGTTGGTGGTGCCGTTGACGATCCCGTGGATGCGCTCGATCGGGGTGGCCGACAGCGACTCCTCGAGCGTGCGCACCACCGGCACGGCGCCGGCGACGGCGGCCTCGAAGCGCAGCCGCACGTTGTGCTCGCGCGCGGTCTCGAACAGCTCCTCGCCGTGCTGGGAGAGCAGCTGCTTGTTGGCGGTAACCACGTCGATGCCGGCGCGTATCGCAGTGAGCAGGTGCTCACGCGCCGGCTCGATCCCGCCCATCACCTCGACGACGATGTCCGCGTTCGGCAGGATCTCGGCGAAGTCGCCCCTCGTGCGCGTCAGCACGCCGGCGATCTGCGGGCGGCGGCCGTTGAAGCGCTCGATCTCGTCGGCACGCTCCTGCAGCAGCGCGGCGAACGCGCCGCCCACCGTGCCGTGGCCGAGCAGGGCGATACGAAAGGGGTCAGCCGGCATGACGCCTCCCCGCGACGGGCACGGCGATCGCGACTCGCCTACGGCCCGCGACGTGCACCGCGATCGCGACTCGCCGACGGCCAGCACCACGCCGCGCTGTAGCAGGACGCCTATGCGACATCGCGGGCGAGCAGATCGTCGTATGTCTCGCGGCGCACCACCACGCGGGCGTCGCCGTCTTTGCAGAACACCACCGGGGGACGGGGAACGCCGTTGTAGTTGTTCGCCATCGCATACCCGTACGCGCCGGTGGCGGGCATCACGATCACGTCGCCCGGCCGGGGGTCCTCGAGCAGCGCCTCGCGCACGATCACGTCGCCCGACTCGCAGTGCTTGCCGGCGAGCACGCACGGGGTGCCGCGGCCGGGGCGGTCGGCCACGTGCGCTTCGTACACGGCGCCGTAGAGCATCGGGCGCAGGTTGTCGGACATGCCGCCGTCCACCGCCACCCACGTGGAGACGTTGCGCTTGACGCTCTCCACCGTGTACAGGGTCACGCCAGCGTTGGCGGTGAGCGCGCGGCCGGGCTCGATCAGCAGGCGACGATAATTGCCCAACCGCTCGCGCGCGGCCTCCGCCAGCGCGTTGACGTACTCCGCGATCGCCGGGGGACGGTGCTCGGCGGTGTAGGCCACACCGAGGCCGCCGCCGAGGTCCCAGGTGGGGAACGTGTCCCCGCCGGACAGCGTGCCGATCTCCCACGGCACGCTGCGCAGGCCGGCAAGCGAGGCGACCTTGCGGCGGAAAGGCTCGAGGTCGAACAGTTGCGAGCCGATGTGCGCATGGACGCCCTCCAGCGCGAGGCCGGGGATCGCGCGCACGCGGGCCACCGCCTCGGGCACCTGATCCATCGCGAAGCCGAACTTCGAGTCAGCCTGGCCGGTGGAGATCTTCTCGTGCGTGTCACCCTTCACGTTGGGCGTGGCGCGCACCAGCACCGGCTGTGGCGGGCGGTCGGCGAGCTCACCCTCCGCCAACAGCCGCTCCAGGCGGTCGATCTCATCGAGGTTGTCGATCACGATCAGCCCCACGCCGTGGCGCAGCGCCATCCGCAGCTCCGCTTCCGACTTGGCGTTGCCGTGCAGCACGAGCCGCTCGGGCGCGAAGCCGGCGTTCAGCGCGAGGTACATCTCCCCACCCGAGGCCACGTCGCACCAAAGCCCCTCCTGCGCGAGCGCTTGCAGCACGGCGGTGCAGGGGAACGCCTTGGAGGCGAACAGCACGTGCAGCTCCGCGCCGTGACCGGCGTCTTCGCCGGCCCGCATAAATGCTCGCGCGCGGGCGCGCAGGTCGTCCTC
>DATMMB010000172.1:0-11193 GCA_035569895.1 Solirubrobacteraceae bacterium
CAGCGGCAACACGATCGGCACCTACCTGCACGGCCCGCTGTTGCCCAAGAATGTTTGGTTCGCCGACTGGCTGATCGCCGTTGCGCTGGGGATCCAGCAGGATCAGCTCGCAGCGCTGGATGACGTGCTGGAGGAGCAGGCACACGGCGTCGCCCGTCGCGTCGCGGGGCTATAGCAGCGCGAGTACCGTCCCCACGCGCAGGTACAATTGTCTGCGACGGCGAGTGTGGCATCGAGGTCGGTGCAAGCGATTGACAGTCGTGAATTCGAGGTAGCTCCTCGGATGGCGGATGGAGCTCGAGTCTCCCGCCCGCCGCCAACAGCCCGCTGCGCTCAGTCCAGAGAAGTGCCAATGTCATGCACTCGTGGGTAGCACCCACCCTGATCTTCGGGCCGAGCCAGTGGGCATCCGTCCAGCGGCGGCTCTGCTACGATTGAGGAACACGATTGCTAGTCGCTCGGAGGTAGCTCCTCCTACACCCCCACCCGACCCGCTCCGGCGGGTCGAGTCGTTTAAAGGCGCTTCAGGCCACAGCGAAGCGCGCGAAGCGCGGGGCCAGGCGAGCAGGCACCAAGGCGCGGACACGCACGCCCTCGGGCGTGTCGTCGCGGGCCAGCTCGCCGGCCACCTCGTGCAGCTCGGCGAGGCTGGCGCCGCTGGCGTAGGGGACGAGCAGGTCGAGCGGGCAGAGCGTGTGGCGCAGCTCCGACTCCACCCGCGCGGCCAGATCGTTGAGGCCTGCGCCGGTGGTGCCGCTCACCTGCACCGCCTCTCGGTGGCGCAGGCGCAGCTCGTGGCGGGCGTCCTCGTCGAGCAGGTCGGTCTTGTTGAGCACGAGCACGCGCGGCGAGGAGTCGGCGCCGATCTCGCCGAGCACCTCCTCCACGGCGCGGCCCATCGCCTCCATCTCCGCCTCAGGCGCGGAGGCATCGAGCACGTGCAGCAGGAGATCGGCGCGGATCGTCTCCTCCAGGGTGGCGCCGAACGCGTCGACGAGCTGGTGAGGGAGCTTGCGGATGAAGCCCACCGTGTCGGTCAGCAGGTGGGGGCGGCCGCCGATCTGCACCGTGCGGGTGGTGGGGTCGAGTGTGTGGAAGAGGCGGTCGCGCACGCGGCGATCGAGCTCCGATGATGGGATCCCCGCCCGCCCAGGGGGCGCGCCGCGGCCGTGGGCGAGCGTGAGCGCGTTCAGCAGCGTCGACTTGCCGGTGTTGGTGTAGCCCGCCAGCGCGATCGTAGGCAGCGCGGCGCGCTCGCGCTCGGCGCGCATCACCGCGCGCGTGCCGCGCACGTGCTGAAGGCGCCGGCGCAGCGCCGCGATCCGGTCGCGCGCGAGGCGGCGGTCGGTCTCGATCTGGCTCTCGCCCGGGCCCCTCGTGCCGATCCCGCCGCCGAGGCGCTCGAGGTGGCTCCACAGCCCGCGCATGCGCGCGAGGTTGTATTCGAGCTGCGCGAGCTCCACCTGCAGCTTGCCCTCGGCGGAGGCGGCGTGGGCGGCGAAGATGTCGAGGATCACCGTCGTGCGATCCACCACCGGCAATCCCAGCTCGGCCTCGAGGTTGCGCTCTTGGCGCGGCGTCAGCTCGTCGTCGCAGGCGATCACGTTGGCGTCGTACCCCTGCGCCAACAGCTTGGCCTCCGCCACCTTGCCCGGCCCCAGATAGGTGTTGGGGTGAGGCTGCTCGCGGCGCTGTACGAGCTCCCCCACCACCGCCACGCCGGCGGTGCGCAGCAGCTCGCCCAGCTCGCGTACGCTGCTCTCATCGGCGTCGGGCAGCGCGGCGATGCAGAGGGCGCGCTGGCGGGCGCGCGGAGAGCGGCCTACGCCCGATCCGTTCACGTGATCGGATTGGCTCGAACTATGGGTGACGGCGGTGCGACCGTTGCGGCTTCGATTCATTCACATCGATTCTACGACCCACCGCCGCCGATCCGGAGAGGCCACGCCAATCGTTCACAACCTCGAGTGCGACTCAGGAGAGCGTCGCCAGCCGCTCGACGGCTTCGGCGAGGCGCTTGTCGGGCGTGGTGAGCGCGATTCGAAACCACCCCTCGCCGGAGGGGCCGTAGGCGCTGCCGGGCGAGATCACGACGGCGGTCTTCTCCAGCACGTGCTCGCAGTACGCCACCGAGCTCTCAAAGCCCGCGGGCACCGGGGCCCACACGTAGATCGTGCCCTTCGGCGGGGTGACGTGCACGCCGGCCTTCGCGAGCGCGTCGCACACGAGATCGCGGCGGATGCGGTAGAGCTCGTTCATCGAAGCCACCTCGGCGTCGGCCTCGGGGGACAGCGCGGCGATGCCCGCCAGCTGCACCGCCTCGAACAGGCCGGAGTCGATGTTGGTCTTCAGCCGCCAGTAGGTGTCGAGCGCCTCGCTGTTTCCCACCACCGCGGCGCAGCGCCAGCCGGTCATGTTGTAGCCCTTGGAGAGCGAGAACACCTCGATCCCGATCTCCTTCGCGCCGGGCGTCGCGAGGAACGAGGGCGGGCGGTGGCCGTCGAAGGCGATCTCCGAGTAGGAGTTGTCGTGCACCACGAGGATGTCGTGCTCGCGGGCGAACGCCACCACCCGCTCGAAGAAGCCTTCGGGCACGAGCGCGCCGGTGGGGTTGTTGGGGTAGTTGAGGTACATCAGCTTCGCGCGCGCCGCGTCGGCGGGGTCGATCGCGCCGAGGTCGGGCACGAACCCGAGCTCGGGCACGAGCGCCAGCGCCACCGGGTCCCCGCCGGCGAGCAGTGGACCACCGGTGTACACCGGGTAGCCGGGGTCTGAGGCGAGCGCCGCGTCACCGGGGTCGAGGAACGCGAGATTGAGGTTGAAGATCGCCTCCTTCGCGCCGATCGCGGGGATGATCTCGCGCACGGGGTCGAGCTGCACGTCGAAGCGCCGCTCGTAGAAGTCGCTCACCGCCTCGCGGAAATCCTCGCGGCCGCGGTTGGAAGGGTAGCGGTGGGTCTCGGGCTCGCTGACGGCCTCCTGCATCGCCTGCACGATCAGCGCCGGCGTCGGGCGGTCGGGGTCACCGATGCCGAGGCTGATCACGTCCGCGCCGGCCGCGCGCTTGGCGGCGATCTTGCGCTCCAGCTCGGCGAACAGGTACGGCGGGATACGGCTCAGACGCTCAGCGGGCTTCATAACACGCCCTTGCCGGGAGGGGATCTGACTGCCCGCCCGCCCGGGCCTGCCCTCCCCCAGCTGGCTGCAGGTAAGGCGGGATACGGCTCAGACGCTCACTTGGCTTCATGATCTCCGTCCGTTGTCAAACGCTTTTTGTGGGAGGGTGCTGGGGGAGGGCTTGCCCTCCCCCAGCTGGCTGATGCGGCTCAGGCGCTCACTCGGTCTCATACAGCTCCTTCACGAAGTCGTCGCTGAGCCGCCCCTCGTGCACGGGCCGTGCCCAGCCGGTCAGTTGCACGTGCAGCTCCTCCCCCACCTCCACCTGCAGCTCGCCGCCGTCGAGCGCGACCGTTACGGTGACCGGCTCGTGCAAGCCCGATTTGTGCGCGGTGGCGCCGAGCGGCGGGCGCGGCGCGTCGGGGTCGGGCGCGGGCGGCGTGCGGCGCCGCGCGAGCACGTACGCGACGGCGGCGCCGGTCGCACCGGTGCCGGAAGAGAGCGTCTCCCCCACCCCGCGCTCGAAGATCCGCGCGCGGATGCGGGGGTGGGCGGGACCCGGTTCCGTCTCGGTGTACCAGCAGACGTTCGTACGGTGCGGGAACAGCTCGTGTGCTTCGATCGCCGGCCCGACCGCCGGCAGGTCGAGCGCCAGCAGGGCGTGCAGGTCCTCGACGTGGATCGCGCACTGCGGGTTGCCGATCGCGACGTGCTGAAAGCGCCACCGCCGCCCGCCCGCCGTCAGTTCGCCGTGGCCGTCCTCGGCCCCGCCCGGGAAGCTGGCTGAGGTGAGCGAAGCCGCGCCCATGTCGACGCGACAGCTGTGCGGGCTGAGGATCGTCGGCGTGATCGTGCCGGCGGCGGTCTGGATCGAGAAAACGTCCTCCTCGGTCCAGCCGTGGCGGCGCAGGTACAACACCGCCTCGCGTGCGCCGTTGCCCGACAGCTCCGCCTCCGAGCCGTCGGGGTTGTGGATCCACAGCCGCGCCACAAACGCCGGGTCGTCGCTGCGCGACAGCACCAGCACCCCGTCGGCCCCCACCCCGAAGTGCGGCGCGCACAGCTTGCGGATGCGCGCGGGGGTCAGCTCGATCGGCAGCTGCTCGCGCTCCACGATCAAATAATCGTTGCCCAGCGCCTGCCACTTCTCGAATCGCAGCTCGCCGATCTCTGTTGGCGTCATCGACGCCGAAGTCTAAGCGCTGAAACGGCGCGAAACCGGCTCCAGCGCCGCTGTGATCTCCGCAGCCGCCTCCTCCGGCGCGCGGCCGGTGAGGTCGATCAGGTGTACCCCGGCGAGCTTGCGCATCCACGACAGCTGCCGGCGCGCGTAGTTGCGGGTGCGCCGCCGCATCGCCTCGGGGTCGCCGGCGAGCAGCTCCGCAAAGCCGAGCGCCTTGCGCGCGGTGCCCGACGCGCCGGCGGCGTGGGCGCGCAGCACCTCCTCGCGCACGCCTTCGCCCAGCATCCGCTCGACCCGCGCGTCGATCCGCGCGTGCAGCTCCTCGCGCGCGCGCGTCAGCCCCACGAGCAGCGTGGGGCGGCGCACGTCAGCGGTCCACAGCTGCGAAGGCTCCTCCGGCGGCTCGAGCTCGCCGGCGGCGAGCAGCTCCAGCGCGCGCACAATCCGCTGGCGGTCGGCCGGCTCGATCCGCGCCGCCGCCCATGGCGCCTCGTGCGCGAGGCGGGCGTGCAGCGCCTCGGGACCCTGATGTTCCAGTTCAGCCGTCAGCCGCTCGCGCAGCCCCTCCGGCGGTGGGGGACGCAGGCGCAGCTCGGTGAGCGCCGCGCGCAGGTAGAGCCCGGTGCCGCCCACCACGAGCGGGCGCCGGCCGGCCGCCAGCAGCGCGTCGATCTCGGCGTGCGCCAACGCCGCGTACTGGCCGGCGCTGAAGCTCGCATCGAGCGCCAGGAAGGAGACGAGGCGGTGCTCGAGCGCGGCGCGCTCGGCCGGGGAGGCGACGCCGGTGAGCGTCTCCAACCCGGCGTACACCTGCAGTGCGTCGGCCGACACCGCCACCGGGTCCTCCCCCACGGCGCGCAGCCACCGCGCGAGCGCCACCGCCACCGCGGTCTTGCCGACCCCCGTCGGCCCGAACAGCGCGATCACCCGCATTCGCGTAGGCTGACACAGGAGGGCGCGACTACCCGCCTGGAACGCCGCCCCTCCTCCCTCCCCCTCACCACCGCCTCTTCAGCGACCGAGACCCAAGTGCGAATCCCCGGAGCGACAGCGCTGATCACCGGAGCGACCGGTGGGATCGGCGAGGCGATCGCGCGAGTGCTGCACGGACGCGGGGCGCGGCTGATCCTCACGGGCAGGCGCGTGGAGGTGCTGGAGCCGCTGGCGCGGGAGCTGGGCGCGCGGGCGCTGGCCGTCGACCTGGCTGACCGCGCCGCGGTGGCCGGGCTGCTGGAGGAGGCGGGCGCGGTCGACATCCTCGTCGCCAACGCCGCGCTGCCGGGGGCGGGGCGCCTCGAGGACTTCACCCAGGAGGAGATCGACCGCACGCTCGAGGTCAACCTCGGGGCGCCGATCGCGATGGCGCGCGCGCTGGCGCCGGCGATGGCGGCGCGCGGCAGCGGCGGGCACTTGCTGTTCGTCTCCTCCTTGTCGGGCAAGGCGGCAACCCCGCTCAGCTCGCTGTACGACGCCACCAAGTTCGGGCTGCGCGGCTTCGCGCTGGGTCTGCGCCCGGAGCTGCGCAAGCAGGACGTCGGCGTCACCGTGGTCTGCCCCGGCTTCATCCGCGACGCCGGCATGTTCGCCTCGTCGGGCGTCAAGCTGCCGCCGGGGGTCGGCACGCGCACACCGCACGACGTGGCGATGGCGGTCGCCGACGCGATCGAGCGCAACCGCGCCGAGGTCGACGTGGCACCGCTGCCGCTGCGCGTGGGCGCAATGCTCGCCGGCGTCGCCCCCGTGCTCGCCGCCACCGCCACGCGCATGAGCGGAGGCGAGCAGCTGGCGGTGGCGGTCGCCGCCGGCCACCGTACGGCGGGGCGGGCATCGTAGGCGGGATGACGGATGACATCGGCGCCTTCGCGCCGCCCCCGACCGGCGCCGGCGCGGGCCCGCTGCGCACACCGGCTGCGTAAGAGCGCTCCTACCTACTCCTTCGCTCCGGCTTACATCGACGTTGCGGCCCGCTTAGGGAGCCGGCGCACGATGGTGGTTGTACAAGCCACCACAGGAGGTCCCCATGAGCAGGGCAAACACAATCAGGGCGGTGATCGTCGCGGGCGCGCTGGCCACGGGCGGCGCGGTCGCGGGCATCGCCGTCGCGGCCGCCGCGCCGAGCGGGTCGGGTAGCTCGACGACGGGCACGCAGAGCGCGACGCCGAGCACGACGACCACGCCGTCCACGACCACAACGCCGAGCCCGACCACGCCCACCACTCCTACGACGCCGTCGAAAGGCAGCCAGGGGTCGCTCCCGATGCCGGGCGGCCACTGCCCGCACATGGGCAAAGGGTCGAGCGGCTCCGGGTCTGGTTCGGGCTCGGGTTCCTCGGGCTCGGAATCGGGCTCGAGCTACAACGGCCCGCCCCCGGGACCGGCGCCTAGCGCCGCATAGCCGCCAGCAGCTCCTCCCCGGCGAGCGTCTGCGAGGTCGCGGAGTCGATCCGCACCTGCGTGAGCTCGCCGGGCGAGGAGAGGCCGGTGAAGTTGACGACTTTGTTGTGGCGGGTGCGCCCGCGCAGCCGCTCGGGGTCGGTGCGCGAAGGGCCTTCGACGAGCACCTCCAGCGTGCGCCCGACGAAGCGCTGGGCGCGCTCGCGGGCATGGCGCTGCACCGCTTGCACCAGGCGCTCCATCCGCTCCACCTTCACCAGGTGCGGCACGAGCCCTTCGGTGAGCATGGCGGCCTCGGTGCCGCGGCGGGGCGAGAAGAGAAACGTGAAGGCGCCGTCGTACCCGACCTGCTCGACGAGCGCGAGCGTCTGCGCGAAGTCCTCCTCGGTCTCGCCCGGGAAGCCGACGATGATGTCGGTGGTGAGCGCCACGTCGGGGACGTGCTCGCGGATCAGCGCCACCCGATCGAGGTAGCGCTCGCGGTCGTAGGTGCGACGCATCGCCTTGAGGACGCGCGAGCTGCCGGACTGCAGCGGCAGGTGTACGTGCTCACAGAGAGTGCGCAGCCGCGCGTGCGCTTGGATCACATCCTCGCGCATGTCCTTCGGGTGCGGCGATGTGTAGCGAACCCGCTCGATCCCCTCGACCACGTCGAGCGCGTGCAGCAGCTCGGCGAAGCTCGCGCGGTGTGGCCGCAGGTCGCGCCCGTAGGAGTTGACGTTCTGCCCGAGCAGCGTGATCTCTCTCACGCCCTCGTCCGCTATCGCGCGCACCTCCGCGACGAGCTCCCCGAAGGGACGGCTCACCTCCCGCCCGCGCGTGGAAGGGACGATGCAGTAAGAGCAGCGGCAGTTGCAGCCGACGCTGATCTGCACCCACCCCTGGTGGGGCCGCTCGCGGTGGGCGGGCAGCCGCCCGGTGAAGCCCTCGAACTCGAAGTAGCCCTGCGCGGTGAGCGACTCCGAGGTGAGGAACTCGGCGAGCCGGTGCACCTGGCCGGGGCCGAAGGCGACGTCGACGAACGGGAAGCGCTCGAACACCTCCTCCTTCACCGACTGCGCCCAGCACCCCCCCACGCCGACGATCCGCTCGGGCCGTTCGTGCTTTAGCCGCTTGGCCTCGCCGAGATGAGCGACGAAGCGGGAGTCGGCGCTCTCGCGGATCGAGCAGGTGTTGAACAGGATCACGTCGGCGTCGGCGCGCACCTGTGCCTCGCGGTAGCCAAGCGCCTCGAGCATCCCCTTCATCCGCTCGGAGTCGTGCTCGTTCATCTGGCAGCCGAAGGTGGTCACGTGGTAGAGTTTCTGCATAATGAGTGTTGCTCCCGCCTCCCATCGTAACCCGCGAGTCTTCGGCATCGTGCGCGTCAGCCAGGTCGGCGGGCGTGAGGGGGAGCGCTTCGTATCCCCCGAGGAGCAGCGGGCGCGCATCGAGGCGGCCTGCGCGCGCGACGGGATGCGCCTGCTGACCGTCCGCGAGGAACCGAACGTCAGCGGCGGAAAGTCGCTGGACGGGCGGCCGGGGCTCAGCGCGGCCGTCGCCGCGGTCGAGTCCGGGCAGGCCGACGTGATCGCGGCCACCTACTTCGACCGGCTGTTTCGCTCTCTCGCCACACAGGCCGAAGTCGTGGAGCGCGTCGAGCGCGCAGGTGGGCAGGTGCTCGCAGTCGATGTAGGCCAGGTCACGAGCGCCAGCGCCGGGCAATGGCTCTCAGGCACGATGATGGGCGCCGTGTCGGAGTATTTCCGGCGCTCCGCGAGGGAGCGCAGCGCTGAGGGCCAGGCCCGCGCGGTAGCGCGCGGCGCGATCCCGTGGGCACGCAACCAGGTCGGCTACATCCGCCGCGACGACGGCGCCTTCCAACTCGACCCGCAGACGGCGCCGCTCGCCCGGCGTGCGTTCGAGATGCGCGCCGAGGGCGCCTCGATCAAACAGATTCGGGCGATGCTCACCGAGCACGGCGTGAAGCGCTCCTACAGGGGCATACAGGTCATGCTCGCCAGCCGCACGTATCTCGGCGAGGTCCACTTCGGGAAGCTGGTCAACCCCGAAGCCCACGAGCCGATCGTGGACCGCGAGCTATGGGGCCGTGTGCAGCGGATGACCGTTCCCCGTGGCCCGCAGGCGCGATCGAGTCGGCTGCTCTCACGCCTCGGGGTGCTGCGTTGCGGGTCTTGTGGCGCCCGGCTCTCAGTGATGACGGTCGCAAAGACCAACTACCCGATCTATCGCTGCGCGAGCACCAGCGACTGCGACCGCCACGTCACCATATCCGCCCGCATCGCTGAGGATGTCATCATCGCGGCCGTCCGCGACGCCCTGAGCGACATGGAGGGACGCGCGAGCGCGGCCGAGAACGCCCAGCAGGCCTTCCGCGAGCGTGACCGTGCGCAAGCCGAGCTGGACGCCGCCGTGCGATCCTTCACGACGGCCGGGCTTGACGATGAGCCCGCCGCCGTGGAACGCCTCGGCCAGCTCCGCACCGCGCGCGATGATGCGCAAGCCCGTCTCGATCAGATGGCGCCGCGGCCAGAGCTAACGATCAACGCGGCTGACGATTGGGACAAGCTCTCACTATCCGAGCAGCGCGCGCTCATCCGCGCCACGGTACAAAGCGCTGTCGTGGCGCCGGTAGGCCGCGGCGCCGAACGCATCACACTACGCCTCTACGGCCAATCAGCCGGCTAGCTCACCACGGTCAGACGGGGGCGCGGGGCGAAGTGGTTGGTCGAGGGGCTTGCGGTCCTCAGTCTCGACGGACTCGGCAAGCGCGACGAGGCGGGACATGGGCCACCCGAGGGCGCGGGCGATCCGGTCTACGGTGCCGTAGGCGGGGTTGGTGCGGCCGTTCTCGATGTGCGAGACCCATCCCTGGTCGTAGCCGACCTCCAAGCCGAGGTCTTGCTGGGAGACGCCAAGTTCCTCGCGGCGTAGTCGGATGGCGCGACCGAGCGCGACTTGGGGATCCTTGGCGGTGTTGGGCACATCCCCAACCCTCTGCGCCTACCTCGCTCAGCGCTATGTGGTAGGTTCCATATCGATGCCCAGTTCCTTCCTGCGGTCGCCAAGCTCGACGCTACGGGGGTCCAGCGCCCCTCTACGAGGCGCTGGCAGGTCGGCACTGGTCGCCCAGGACCACTCGGCCGGCGCCGAGCGCCAGGCGAGGATGGCGCTCTCTGCGGGTAGGGCGATGCCCAACCATTGCCAACTCGTCGGATGGAGCCCGTTTGATAGACTCGCCCGCCAGGCAGAACAGCGCGCCTTAAATGGAACTGAGTTCCCAAATCCTCGAACGAAAGGATGCTGGATGCCTGGCTCGTGACGGGCGACTTGACGCACGCCATCCAGATACGTGCTAGACCAATGCTCGGTCCCATCGAGCGGTGGGAGACGAGCGCGGGCGGCCCCCAAAGGCCGCCAAGGCGTTGGCCTGTCGCGGGTGCATGGGCATCCGGGGCCGGAACTACAACACCCACCCTCGAACAGAAAGGCATAGCTGTGTCCGCATCACGACATTCTCTTGGCCGGCAATTCCGGGTGCTACTGCTCGTCGCAGGACTTGCCGCCGCCTGTGCAACGGCCGTCATGGCAGTAGCGCCTGCCTTGGCGACGAATGAAAGCTACGGCTGTCCGTCGTGCTTTTCCACAAATGGGAGCGAAAACTACGTCAAAAACAACGAAGGAATCAACTATTCGAACACAGGTAGCTGCTCCAACGTCTGGCGCAATAATGGCGGCGGCAGTTACACCCTGATGGCGCATGGATGCATCTCAGGTGGCGGAACCTCTTGGGGTTGCAGCGAAAAAGAAGTTTACGGGCACGGGGAGGTTGAATTCGCTGAAAGCGGACCAGCCCGGATAGGTGGCCGACAGGATAACTTCAAATACTGCGGATGAGGAAGGAGGTGAAAAAAATGCGAAACCCAATGAACATTACCTCTGATGGATACTCTTTCACTCGCCGAGCGGTGGCCGTCCTGGCGGTCGTAGCAGGAGCGGTTGCAGGCACGCTCATGGTGACCGCTGCTCTGGCATCCAGCGGCCACGCTGGACATGTCAGAGGGGGGACAGGAATAGCGATCTTCTCCCACCACCACCACTCTTCGCAGTTCGCGCGCATTGCAAGTGCAAGCACGCTGACCCCGCCTCCGGGAGCCATACTCGCATCGGTAACGGGCAGCAATGAAGTCTATGTTTTGCACCGCAACGGTGGCGAAGACTGTGTAATGGTGCTCCACGGCTCTGGCGGAGGGGCTTGTGCTCCAGCCTCAACGGCCGAAGCAGAAGGTGCAGTTGGCATCTTCGAGCAGGGCGAAGGCGCAACTGCTCCTGGCTCACCAGCCACGCTCCAGGTGGCGACACTGGTGCCAAATGGCGTTGGAAGTGTCGTCTTCACTGATCGCAACGGTACTTCACGAGCAGTCACCGTTACCAACAATGTGGCCGTGGAAGAAGGTATGGGCATCTCATCGGTCAGCTATACGCTCCCTAATGGGACC
>DATMMB010000173.1:0-9641 GCA_035569895.1 Solirubrobacteraceae bacterium
CGCGCCGAAGCGCACGATCAGATCACGCAGCCGCTCGTATAAGCCCCGCGGGATGTCGTCGGCCGGACACAGGTACCAGGTAGCCTGCTCGAACAGGTCATCGCGGGCGTGCCCTACGCCGCCGGTGTGCGACCCGGCGAGGGGGTGGCCGCCGATGAAGCGAGGGTCCCGCCGCGCCTCCTCCAAGGCGAGCTTGGTGGAGCCGACGTCGCTCACCACACAATCGTCCCCGGCGTGTTCGAGCGCGTTGCGCACGGTGTCGGCGAGCACCCCTACCGGCGCAGCGGTGAAAACCACCTGCGCCCCCGCCACGGCAGCGGCGATGTCGCGCGCCTGCTCATCGATCGCGCCGAGGTCGAGCGCCGCGGCGCACGCCCGCGGGTCGGGGTCATAACCGCACACGCGCGCGCCCGCCCGCCGGCGAGCGGCGAGCCCAATCGACCCGCCGATCAAGCCGACGCCCAGGATCGCGATCTTCACGCGGGACTGAGCGCCTTGCCGGCGAGCGCGGCGGCGCGCTCGACCGCAGCGGCGTACTCGGCGAACGTGTCGCTCGGCAGCGATTGGGGCCCGTCGCAGAGCGCCTCGTCGGGGGCAGGGTGCACCTCGACGATCACACCGTCGGCTCCCGCCGCGGCCGCGGCAAGCGACAGCGGCAGCACGAGGTCGCGGCGGCCGGCGGCGTGCGATGGGTCGACGATCACCGGCAGGTGCGAGAGCTCCTTGAGGATCGGCACCGCCATCAGATCGAGCGTCACCCGCCGGTAGGCGGTCTCGAACGTGCGGATGCCCCGCTCGCACAGCATCACCGAAGGGTTGCCCTCCTTGAGGATGTACTCGGCCGCCATCAAAAGCTCGTCGAGCGGCGCGGAGAGCCCGCGCTTGAGCAGCGCCGGGCGCCCGGAGCGCCCGATCTCGGTGAGCAGCGTGTAATTCTGCATGTTGCGCGCGCCGATCTGGATCACGTCGGCTACCTCCAGCACCGGCTCGAGGTCGCGCACGTCCATCAGCTCGGTGACCACCGGCAGCCCCGTCTCGGCCTTCGCCTCGGCGAGCAGCCGCAGCCCCTCCTGCCCGAGCCCCTGGAAGGCGTAGGGGGAGGTGCGCGGCTTGTAGGCGCCGCCGCGCAGCAGCGTCGCGCCGCCGTCGCGCACGGCGCGCGCGGTGGAGAGCGTCTGCTCGCGCGATTCCACCGTGCAGGGGCCGGCGATCAAAGCGAAGTGATCGCCCCCCACCCGGCGGCCTTCAATCTCCAAAACGGTGCGCTCGCCGTGGCGGAACTGGGCGGAGGCGAGCTTGTAGGGCTTGAGGATCGGCACCACTCTGTCGACGCCCGGCTGGCCCTCCAGGCCGATGGACTCCACGGAGGCGTCCTGCTCGACGTCGCCGATCGCACCGATCACGGTGACGCGCGCCCCTGTGCTGCGGTGGGCGCGCGCGCCGGCTCGCTCGATCTTCTCGACAACCGCCGCGATCTCCTCGTCGGTGGCCGCCTCTTTCATCACGATCATCATCTCTTCAGTCCTTTCTGGTGCCCGAATCTTAGGTGTTGGCGGACCGTGAGAGGGCGAGCTACGCCCGCTTGCGTGGCGCTCGGTCGAGAGACCCGGTGCAGCCGAACGGCCCGCTCACGACGGGCACAGGCCGAAGCGCCTAGCTAAATCGCCAGGCGCAGGCGTAGGAGAACGACCACGTGAGGGGCGCGGCGAGGCTGGTGTCAGCGGTGGAGGCCAGTGCGCTCATGATCGTCTCTGAAATTTGTAGCAGCTTCACAGCACCGCGGCAAGCGCATCGAGGAAGATCGCGTTCTCCTCGGGCGTGCCATAGGTGACACGCAGCGAGCCCTCGCGCCCGAGCGCGCCGCCGCCGCGCACGAGCACGCCGCGCTCGATCAGCCCACGCGTCACCTGCGCTTCATCTCTCTCTGCACCGAGCGAAAACCAGCAGAAGTTGGCCTGCGAGTCCGCCGGTGAAAGCCCCAGAGCGCGCAGCCGCTCGTCCATCGCGATCCGCTCGGCGATCGTGCGGGTGACGCGGTCGGTGACGGCGTCCTGGTGGGCGAGCGCCTCGGTGGCGGCGGCCTGGGCGACGGCGTTGCAGAAGAACGGCTGGCGCACCTGGTCGAGCACGCGCGGCAGCTCGGGCGAGCCGCACAGCGCGAAGCCGACGCGCAGGCCGCAGAGGCCGTGCACCTTCGAGAAGGTGCGCAGCAACATCAGGTTGGGGCGCTCGGCGAGCAGCGCCACCGAGGCGTCGGGGTCGTCGAGCAGGTTGAACTCGCAGTAGGCCTCGTCGATCGCCACGCACACGTGCGGGGGCACCTGCTCCACGAACTCCGCGATCTGCGCGAGCGCCAGCGCCGTGGAGGTGGGGTTGTTGGGGTTGCACACGATCACAAGGCGAGTGGCGACCGTGAGCTCGCGGAGCATCGCCGGCAGGTCGTGGCGGTCGTGCTCGTCGAGCGCCACCGTGATCGCGCGCGCCCCCGAGGCGGCCCCGAGGTGCGGGTAGACCGAGAACGACGGCCACGCATACACGAGCTCGGCGCCGGGCTCGAGCAGCGCCTCGCCAGCGGCCAGCAGGATGTCGCAGGAGCCGTTGCCAATCGCGATCTGCTCGGGCGGCACTTCGTAGCGCTCGGCCAGGCGCCGGCGCAGCGCGGTGCAGCGCGGGTCGGGGTAGCGGTTGAGCGTCGCCAGCGTGCGCGTGATCACATCCCGCACCGCCGGCAGCGGCGACCACGGCGACTCGTTGCTGGCGAGCCGCACCGGCGGCGCCGCGTCGGCGTAGCCACCGGCGGCGGGGTAGCTCGGCAAGCGCCGGATCCGCTCTGAGAACTCCACGGGCACCGTCCTATTGTGCCGCGTGCAGATCGGCGCGCAGCCCCCTCGCCTCATGCAGGTAGGGATGCTCGGGCACGTGCTCGGCGGGGGCGTGGTAGTGAATCAGCACACGGATCACCCGCGGCATCGATCCCGGCACCGGGATCTCCCGCGCGCACAGGAGCGGCACCCGGTCGAAGCCGATCGCGCGCGCCGCCTTGGCGGGAAACTCGGCGTCGAGGTCGTCGGTGACGGTGAAGATGCAGCTGACCAGGTCGCCGGGCGCGAGCTCGTTGCGGGCCATCACCGTTTCGAGCAACTCGGAGGTGCGGTCGAGGATCCGCGCGGCGTCGTTGCGCTCGACGGTGGTGGCGCCGCGTAAGGCGAACAGTCGCATGGCGGGCGATTGTGTCAAAGCGCGGACGTGCGCCGAGGCCCCGCCCCGGTGGCGGCAGGCGCAGGCGTGGGTCGCCGCTCCCGTGCGATGGGCGTGCGCGGGCGCTCCCGATCTGCGTCGCAGGACGCCGACGCGCCCATGCGCTCCACCTCGGCCTCGGAGGACGCTGATGCGCGCGGGCGCGCCACCTCGGGCACGGCGGACGCCGACGCGCGCAGACGCTCCACCTCGGCTTCGGAGAGGCGCCGGTGCGCGCCCACCGCGAGCCCGTCGAGGGTGAGCCCGCCAAAGCGCGTACGCACCAGCGACAGCACCGGGTGGTCGAGCGCCTCGCACATGCGCCGCACCTGGCGGTTGCGCCCTTCGCGGATGGTGAGATCGAGCACGTTCGCGCCCGCCCGCCCCACGCGCCGCACCCGCGCCGGCGCGGTGGGCCCGTCAGCGAGTGTCACGCCGGCGCGCAGCCGCCGCAGCGCCGCGTCAGAGATCGGCGCCCCGCCGAGCCGCGCGCGGTAGGTCTTGGGGACCTGGTGGCGCGGGTGGGTGAGCCGCTGCGCGAGCGCGCCGTCGTTGGTGAGCAGGATCAAACCGCTGCTGTCGGCGTCGAGGCGCCCCACCGGGTAGAGCCGCCGACGCTCCTCGGGGATCAGCTGCACGACCGTGGGGCGGCCGTGGGTGTCGCGGGCGGTGGACACCGCGCCGAGCGGCTTGTGCACGGCGTAGACGACACGCGGCTCGGGGCCGGCAATCGGCCGCCCGTCGACCTCGACGCGGTTGCGAGCCTCCACGTTGCGGGCGGGATCGCGCACGGGCTCGCCGTCGAGGCGCACGCGGCCGACGGCGATCAGCTCCTCGGCGGCGCGGCGGGAGGCGACGCCGGCGTGGGCGAGATACTTGGCGAGGCGCATCGGCTGCCACGATAGGACGATGGACCTGGAGCTCCTGGACAACTCCCTCGCCGCGGCCGGCGAACCTGCGTTCCGCGCCGCCCAGGTGTGGCGCTGGACGGCCGGCGGCGCGCAGGGGTACGAGGCGATGAGCAACCTGCCGCGGGCGCTGCGCGAGCATCTCGCGTGCGACGTGCCGTTCTCGAGCCTCACGCTGCAACGCGAGGCGCGGGCGCGCGACGGCACGGTGAAGGTGCTGTTCGCCACCGCCGACGGGCGTCCGCTGGAGGCGGTGCTGATGCGGTATCGCAACCCTCCGGGGGGTGGAAACCTGGGGAGCGGTGGCAACCCTCCTGGGAGCCGCATTGGACGCCGGTCGATCTGCCTCTCCTCGCAATCGGGGTGTCCGCTCACCTGCACGTTCTGCGCCACCGGGCGCATGCGCTTCGCGCGCAACCTCACCGCCTCGGAGATCCTCGACCAGGCGCTTCATTTCCGCCGCATCGAGCGGGTGGATCACTGCGTGTTCATGGGCATGGGCGAGCCGCTGCTCAACCTCGACGCGGTGCTGGAGGCGTGTGCGCGGCTGCCCGACCTCGGCATCACCCATCGCCGCACGGCGATCTCGACGGTGGGGTGGATCCCCGGCATCGAAAAGCTGACCGAGTGCGAGATGCCGCTGCGGCTGGCGCTGTCACTGCACGCGGCCGACGAAGCGCTGCGCTCGGAGCTGATGCCGGTCAACGAGCGCTATCCCCTGCGCGACGTGCTGGAGGCGTGCCGCGCCCACTATGCGCGCAAGCGGCGGCGGATCTTCATCGAGTACGTGATGCTCGCCGGGGTCAACGACCGCTACGAGCAGGCGCTCGTGCTGGCACGGCTGCTGCGCTCGCCGGACCACACGCAGATGTTCAAGGTCAACCTGATCCCCTACAACCCCACCGGCGGGCGCCCCGCGCCCTATACCCGTGACGCGAGCGCGGCGGGTATCGACGGGAAGGAGACAGGCGGTCGCCCGGTACCCGACGCCCGCCCCGCCGGCGAGACGGGCGGGGACGGCGCGGTCGCGTACACGGGCTCCGGCCGCGCCGCAATCGCGGCCTTCAAGGCGGCGCTCGAAGAGCACGGGCTGCAGGCCACGGTGCGCCTCACGCGGGGACGCGAGATCGACGCGGCGTGCGGCCAGCTGGCGGCGGCAAGCGCCTGACCGGCAGATCGCGGCGCGCGGCTGTCGATTCGACGGCCGCCCGTTCGTCGTGCAGAGGACAAACGCTAAGGGCCAACGAAGCCATCTATTGATTCGTGGGCCCGAAAAGGAGGACGCGATGAAGTTCATGCTGTTGATCCATCAGGGCACGACCCCAACTCCGAACGACCCCGAGGCGTGGGGGGCGCTGTCCGCAGAGGAGCAGCGGGCGGTGTACGCCGACTATCAGGCGATCAACGAAACGCCGGGCGTCACCCCCGCGAGCGTGCGGATGCAGCCGCCGGAGACCGCCACCACCGTGCGCATGCGGGATGGCAGGACGCTCACCACCGACGGGCCGTTCGTGGAGACCAAGGAGGCGCTCGGCGGCTACCTGTTCTTCGAGTGCGAGGACCTCGACGCGGCGATCGAGCTGGCCGCGCGGATTCCCGCGGCGCGCATGGGCGGCGCGATCGAGGTGCGCCCGCTGGTGGAGCAGTAGCGGGCCCGACGTCGAGAATGGGACCCGGTCGGCCGCGCCCGGGAAGCCCGTCTCATGCGGGCGCGGGCCCGCCCTCCGCCCGCGCCTCGCCGGCGCGCAGGAGGCGCTCGCGCAGCTCGGCCTGCTCCTCGGGAGCGGGGTCCCACTGGGCGATGTCGGGCAGCTCGCTCAGCGAACGCAGTCCGAACAGCTTCAGAAACTGCGTGCCAGTGCGGTACAGCACGGCGCCGAACTGCGAGCGGCCGGCCTCCTCGATCAGGCCGCGCTCCAGCAGCGTGGTGGCGGCCGAGTCGGCGCTGACGCCGCGGATGCGGGTTATCTCCGGACGCGACACAGGCTGCAGGTAGGCGACGATCGCCAGCGTCTCGGCCTGGGCGGGCGTGAGCGTGGCGGTGCGCGGCCGGTTGAACAGCCGCCGCGCGGCCTCCTCGCAGGCGGGGTCGGTGGCGAGCGTGTAGCCGCCCGCCACTTCGCGCAGCTGGATGCCGCGCCGGCCGGGGGCGTACTGCTCGGACAGCAGCGCGAGCGCGGCGGCAACCTCCAGCTCGTCGACCTGCGCGGCGTCGGCAAGCTCGCGCGTGCCCAGCGGGTCGCCGCCGAGGAACAGCAGGGCCTCGACCGTGCGCGCCAGCACTTCCACCTCACCCGGGGGCCGCTTGCCCTGCACGCCGACGGCCGATCGATCCTCGGCCTCAGCGACTGACTGCTGCTGCGCGCCGGCTGACACTATGCCCCTCCTGCGCCCCTGGCCACGACTGCGGGCGCGGGTGGCGCGAGCGCCTGGATGTGGATCTCGCCGAAGCACTCGCTCTGCTCCCACGCCGCTTCGCCGCGTTTGTAGAGCTCCAGCAGCGCAAACACGGTGATCGCCACGGTCATGCGGTCGGCATCGCCGACGGCCTCCTCGAAGGAGAAGCGTCCGCGGCGCAGCAGCGCGCGCAGGTGGGACAGGCGCTCGGCGAGCGACACGCGCGGGATGGCGATGTGCCGGAGGTTGATCGCGGGCGCCACCACCAGCAGCCGCCCGAGCGCCGTCCCGAGCTGCGCCGGGTCGAGCTTGCCGTCGGCCGGCACCGGCGCGGCGCGCAGGAGATGAGGAGGTGCAGGGGCGCTGCGGAACCGCACCCCGTCCTGCGCTTGCAGCAGCCCGCGCAGGTGCTCGGCCGCGGAGCGGTAGCGGCGGGCATCGAGCATCCGCGCAAGCAGCTCCTCGGCGGCCTCGGCCGGCTCGATGTCGAGCAGCTGCTCCTCGTCCTCGCCGGCGAGCATCAGCCGCGACTTCAGCTCCAGCAGGGCGGCTACCAGCACGATGAACTCGGTGGCGGTCTCCAGGTCCAGCTCGCCGCGCGCCTCCAGATGGTCCAGGTAGGCAAGCACCAGCTCGGCCAGCTGCAGCTCGAGCAGGTCGATCTCTTCGCGCAGCACCAGCGTCAACAGCAGGTCGAACGGGCCGCTGAAGAGGTCGAGGTCGAGGTCGAGCGCGGCGACTGTGCTCATGCATGCACCGTACAACTCACGCGCGATGACCGGCGATGACCACCCGCGGCCCGCGAAGACACCCGCGCCGCATCGCGCTCACACCCGGCGGGGCGGGCCGACACCCATCCGCTCGCACACGTCGGCGAGCGTGCGCGACGCAATCGCGTGGGCGCGCGCGGCGCCGTCGGCGAGCACCGCCTCCAACGCCGGCTGGTCGGCGCGCAGGTCGGTGTAGCGCTCGCGCACCGGCGCCAAACACTCGGTCACGGCGGTGGCGACAGCCGCCTTCAGGTCGCCGTAGCCGCGGGCGTCGGCGAGGTCGGCTTCGACCGCCGCGGGGCTCACCCCGCGTGTCACCGCGAGGATCTCGATCAGGTTGGACACTCCGGGCTTGTCAGGCGCCCGCCTGATCTCGTTGCCGGAGTCGGTGACGGCGCCCTTGATCTTCTTCTCGATGGTGGGCGGCTCGTCGAGCACATACACGGTGCCCAGCTCGCTGGCGCCGGTGGTGGACATCTTGCGGGTGGGGTTTTGCAGGTCCATGATCCGCGCGCCCACCAGGGGGATGCGGTGCTCGGGCACGACCAGCACTTCCTCCCCCCCGCCGAAGCGCGCGTTGAAGCGCCGCGCCACGTCGCGCATCAGCTCCAGGTGCTCGCGCTGATCCTCGCCGACGGGGACCTCTTGCGCGCGGTAGGCGAGCACGTCCGCCGCCTGCAGCACCGGGTAGACGAGCAGCCCGGCGCTCACCAGCTCGCGCTGGGCGAGCGACTTGTCGCGGAACTGGTGCATCCGCTGCAGCCGCCCCAGCTCGGTGACCGAACACAAAAGCCAGCACAGCTCGGCGTGCTCGGGCACGTCGCTCTGGCGGAAGAGGATGCAGCGTGCGGGGTGCAGCCCGGCGGCGAGCAGCAGCGCGGTGAGGTCGTACAGGCTGCGGCGCAGCTCCGCCGGGTCGTAGGCGACGGTGGTGGCGTGCAGGTCGACGATGCAGAACAGCGCCTCCCCGCGCTCCTGCCCCTCGACGTACTGGCGGATGGCGCCGATGTAGTTGCCCAGGTGCTTGCTGCCGGTGGGTTGTATCCCCGAGAAGATGCGCACGTCAGAGAGCCTGCCGGATCACCGGATGCTTTGCCGCGGCGACCTCGTCAAGACGCCTGACCGGCGTGGTGTGAGGGGCAGATCGTGCAATCTCGGGGTCCGCGGCCGCCTCGCGGAGAATCTCGGCGATCGCGTCGGCGAAGGCGTCGAGCGTCTCGCGCGTCTCGGTCTCGGTGGGCTCCACCATCAGCGCCTCGTCCACCAGCAGCGGGAAGTAGACGGTGGGCGGGTGAAAGCCGAAGTCGAGCAGCCGCTTGGCGAGGTCGAGCGTCTTGATGCCGAGTGCGCGCCGCATCGGGCCACCGGAGAGCACGAACTCGTGCATACACAAGTCTCCATACGCGAGCGGCAGGTACTCCGCGACGCCGTGCTCGCGCAGGCGGGCGAGCAGGTAGTTGGCGTTCAGCACCGCCGTCTCCGAGGCGTCGCGCAGCCCGTCGGCGCCGAGCGAGCGGATGTAGGCGTAGGCGCGCACGAAGCAGCCGTAGTTGCCCTGGAAGCCGCGCAGCCGGCCGATCGACTTGCCGCCTGGGCGGGCGGGGCTCCCGTCCTCCCCGTAGTCGAGCTCGAATAAGGGCGCCGGCCCCGCGCCGTTGGCACCGGCGGCCTGCCGGCGGACGACGCCGGGCACCGGCAAGTAGGGCGCGATCCGCTCGCTCACGGCGATCGGCCCGGAGCCGGGGCCACCGCCGCCGTGCGGCTGGGTGAAGGACTTGTGGAGGTTGAAGTGGACGATGTCGAAGCCCATGTCGCCGGGCCGGGAGTGGCCCATCACGGCGTTGAGGTTGGCGCCGTCGTAGTAGAGGATCGCCCCCACCCCGTGCACGATCGCCGCGATCTCCTCGATGTTGGCGTCGAACAGGCCGAGCGTGTTGGGGTTGGTGAGCATCAGACACGCCACCTCGGTGGACGCCTTGGCACGCAGGTCTTCGAGATCGATCCCGCCGTCGGGGTTGGTGGCGAGCTTCACCACCTCCAACCCCGCCATCGTCACCGTGGCTGGGTTGGTGCCGTGCGCGGTGTCGGGGGCCAGCACGAGGCGGCGGTGCTCGCCGCGATCCTCGTGGTGGGCGCGCGTCAGCAGCACGCCCGCCAGCTCGCCGTGGGAGCCGGCGGAGGGCTGCAAACAGACGTGCGGCAGGCCGGCGATCTCGGCGAGCGCCCGCTGCAAATCCCACATTAGCTCGAGCGCCCCCTGCGCGCGCGGGGGGTCCTGCAGCGGGTGTAGGCGGGCGTGGCCGGGCAGCGCGGCGACGCGCTCGTGCAG
>DATMMB010000174.1:0-5224 GCA_035569895.1 Solirubrobacteraceae bacterium
CTCTACCACACCCGAGGTCCGATGCTCAAGCTCGCCCGCTGGTGCACCACCCACCGTCTGTACGTCGTTCTCGGCTGGATCGCGCTGATCGTCGCGGTCGGCGCCCTCGCGCAGTCGGCGGGGACGGAATACTCCAACAACTTCACGCTGCCCAACTCCGACGCGCAGCGCGCCTCCGACCTCTTGGAACACAGCTTCCCCGCGCAGGCGGGCGACCGTGATCAGATCGTCTTCAAGGTCGCCTCGGGGAGCGTGCTCGACCCCGCGGTGCGGGCGCGCATGAGCGCGATGTTCACCGAAGTCGCCAAGCTGCCGCACGTCTCCACGGTGATCAGCCCCTACGCCGGAGCCGCAGCCGGCAGGGCGATCTCGGCCGATCGCAAGATCGCGTTCGCGACCGTCGTGTTCGACGAGAAAGCCAACCTGCTCCCCAAAAGCGCCGCCGAACGGGTCGTCAAAGTGGCCAAAGCCGCCCAGCGGCCGGGCCTTGAAGTGCAGCTCGGCGGGCAGGCGATCGAGGCCACTGAGCAGGCCGGCTTCGGCCTCTCCACCGCAGTGGGGCTGATGGCGGCGATCGTGGTGCTGCTGATCACCTTCGGCTCGCTGATCGCGATGGGCCTGCCGATCGTCACCGCGCTGTTCGGCCTCGGCACCGGCCTCAGCGTGATCGCGCTGTTCACGCATGTCGTGGACACCCCCAACTTCTCCTCGGAGCTCGCGGCGATGATCGGGCTCGGCGTGGGGATCGACTACTCGCTGTTCATCCTCACCCGCTTCCGCGAGTCCTATGCCGGGCCGGGCCCCACGCATGGGCAGGTGCAGGAGTCCGTTGTGCACGCGATGGACACCGCCGGGCGCGCCGTGCTGTTCGCGGGCACGACCGTCGTGATCGCGCTGCTCGGGATGATGCTGCTGGGCGTCAACTTCCTCTACGGCGTGGCAATCTCAGCGTCGATCGGGGTGCTGCTGGTGATGCTCAGCTCGCTCACGCTGCTGCCCGCGCTGCTCACCTTCGCAGGCGCCCGCCTGGCGCGGCCGAGCCGGGGCATGCGCCGACGGGCACGCAGGAAGGCCGCGGCGGCGGTGAGCGGCAACGGCGCCGCCGCGGGGGCAGCCGGCAACGGGGCGGCCACGACCTCCGGGAACGGCCCGGCCACGGCAGCCGGCGGGGCGAATGGCAGCACCCTCCCAGGGAACGGCGCGCCCGTGGCAGCCGGCGGCGGGGCATGGCTGCGCTGGAGCAACTTCGTGGGGCGCCATCCCCACCGGGTTGCGCTTCCCTCCGCACTGATCATGCTCGTGATCGCCGCTCCCGCGGTCGCGCTGCGGCTGGGTTCGAGCGACGCCGGCAACGATCCCTCGAACACCACCACTTATCACGCCTACCGCCTGCTCGCGGAGGGCTTCGGCGAAGGCTTCAACGGGCCCCTGCAGGTCGTCGTCAAGCTGCCACACCGCGACGACGCCGGTGCCCTGCGCGAACTGCAGGGCGCGCTTGCCACGGCGAGCGGCGTCGTCTCGGTCACCCCGCCGCGCCTGAACCCGACGGGCGAAGTGGCGACCTTCTCGGTGTATCCCGACTCCTCGCCGCAGGCGTACGCCACGACCGTGCTCGTCAGGGATCTGCGCGAACACGTGATCCCGCCGGTGGCCGCACGCACCGGCGTGGTTGCCTACGTCGGCGGCGTGACGGCCGGCGGAGTCGACTTCGCTACCGTGCTCGCCCACAAGCTGCCGCTGTTCATCGGCGTGGTGGTGCTGCTCTCCGCGCTGCTGTTGATGGTTGTGTTCCGCTCGCTGGTAATCCCGCTGCAGGCGGCCGTGATGAACCTGCTCAGCATCGGCGCCTCGTTGGGCGTGATCGTGGTGATCTTCCAGTGGGGCTGGTTCCCGGGGCTGCTAGGGGTCAGCCCGGGCCCGATCGAGTCGTTCATCCCGGTGATGCTGTTCGCGATCGTGTTCGGCCTCTCGATGGACTACGAGGTGTTTCTCGTCTCGCGCATCCACGAGCAGTGGACGCGCACCCGCGACGCGCGCCGCGCCGTCGGCGAGGGCCTCGCGCTGACCGGCCGCGTGATCACCGCCGCCGCCGCGATCATGGTGTGCGTGTTCCTCTCGTTCGTGCTCGGCGAAGACCGCGTCATCAAGGAGTTCGGCCTCAGCCTTGCGAGCGCCGTGTTCCTCGACGCGCTGGTCGTCCGCTGCATGCTGCTGCCCGCCCTGCTGCACATCGTGGGCGAGCGCGCGTGGCGCTTCCCCACGTGGCTGGACCGGCGGCTGCCGCGCCTGAACATCGAGGGCACCTCGGTGCACCCGCTCCCCGCCACCGCCGATGCGGAGCTGGCGATGAACGGCGCAAGGGAACGCGAGCGGGTGCTATGAGGCACACGCACGGCAGGCGCCGTGCAACACGATCTCGTGCTCGGAGACGGCCAGTGGCACGCGCTCGCTGAGCTCGTCGATCGCGCGCTCCAGCGCCTCGTCGGCGAACGGCATCACCACGCCGCAGCCGTCGCACACAAGATGGTGGTGGTGCTCGCCCGCGGAGGCATGTGAGCGCTCATAGCGGACCATCGCCTGGCCGGTCTCCACGCGCGCCACCAGCCCGGCGCGCTCCAGCTCGTCGAGGATCCGGTAGACGCTCGCACGGCTCACCGGACGCGGAGAGCGCTCGCGCAGCGCGTCTTCGATCTCGGCCGCGGTGAGCGCGCAGCGCTGCTCCGCGAGCAGCTCCAGCAGCGCGCGCCGGGCCCCGCCGCGACGATGGCCGGCCGCGGCCAACGTCGCCTCCGCGCGGTCGGCCCATGCTTCGGTGTGGGAGTCCTTGCTCATGGAACGATCGTAGAAGCGTTGAAGGCGGTCCCCCTGCCGCGGCGCCACACCGCCCAGCCGCGCCCGATCGCGTAGGAGACCGCGCTGCCGCTGCCGACGAAGAACCCCACGGGGTAGTTCGTCTTGTAGGAGGCGGCGATCGCGATCCACACAATCAACAGGGCGATTGCCACCGATAGAGCCATGGCCAGCAGCGGTCGATCGGTGAACGAGCGGGCGGCCGCCGGCGCACCGATCATCAGGCTGAAGATCAGCAGTGTCCCGACGACGGGCACCGTCATCGTCGTTGCGAGGGCGAGGACGGCGAGAAAGAGCATCTCCATTCGAAAGCTGCTTACGCCGCGTGCCTCTCCCACCTCGGGGAGAACTGAGGAGAGCATCAGCGGCCGGTACAGGACGGCGACGGCGAGGATACACAGGGCGCCGAGGATCGCGGTCGGCGCGATCTCGTTGGGGCTGATTCCGAGGATCTCGCCAAACAGCAGCGAGTACACCTCTGGGGCGTACTCGACGGTGAAGCTCAGGAACAGCGCGCCGAGGGCGAGCATCGCCACGAGCGTGAGGGCGGTCGCGACGTCGTGGCGGCCCCTGCGGCCGAGCAGGCCGATCGTCAGAGCGCCGCCGAGCGCGAAGACGCCGAGGCCAAGGAGTGTGCTGACGCCGATCAAGATGGCGCCGGCGGCGCCGGCGAAGGACCCGTTGGGGAGCGCATGCGCGACGAACGCCGACCCGCGCATGACCGTGAAGAAGCCCACGACTCCCGCGACGACCGCGACGATGCTCGCGACCTCCCAGGCGTTGACCATGAAACCGGAGAACATGTCGTGCCCGTCCTAACTCGGGGTGGCCGGCTGCGCTACGGGGGGCGCGGAGGGGGTCCGGCCCGCTCGCCGGCGGCGTCTGGCCTCGGGGAGCCCGGATAGCAGGTAGGTGATGAACACGAGCGTCACGACGAAGAAGCTCACGGGCCATCCCTGTCCGGCAGGCGGCCAGTCAAAGCTGTCGTAGGCGAGCACGATGCCGAGCCACGTCACGCCGATGCCGATGCCCATCGCGGTCAGCAGCGCGGTGAGCGGGCGTCTGGCCAGTCGCAGCGCGCTCGCCGCCGGCCCGACAAGCAATGCTGTCGAAAGGATCGTGCCGATCGTGATCGCCGCGAGCGCAGCTGCGAGCGCGAGCGCGAACAGGTAGAGCACACCGACGAGCCGCACCGGGATCCCGCGGGCCGATGCCATCTCGGCGTTTACGGAGCTGAGCAGCAGCGGTCGGTAGAGCATGAGCGCGATAGCCAGCACGATGGCGCTCAGGAGCAGGATCAGCGGGAGTGTCGCGCTCGAGATCGCGAACGCCGAGCCGAACAGGATCGTGACGGTCGCTCCGGTGGTGCTGTGTTCGCTGGTGTAGAGGTAGAGGAACAGGGCAGCGAGCCCGATTCCGGCGCCGAGCACGATCCCGGTGGCGAGGTCGCGCCCGCGTGAGCGCTGCACGCCGATCGCCTCCATCGCGCCCGCTGCGATCACGTTGCCCAGCACGAATCCCCAGAGCGTCCCGACTCCCACAAGATATGCGCCCGAGCCTCCGGCTGTGCCGAGGTCGCCAAACGCCTCGCCGGCGAAGGACTGGCCGCGCATGACGGTGAACACGCCGACCACGCCGGTGACGACGGCGACGAGCGCTCCGACGGCGAGAGCGATCTGCACTGCTTCGCTTTCGAAGAACCCGGGGGCGAAGATCGGGGACAGGAAGTGACTCACGACTGGATCCCAGCTCCGGGGAAGACGCCCTCGTGGCCGCTGAGGTCGTGGTCCTCGCCGGCGCCGGCGACGATCAGCACGCGACCGTGGACGTTCAGGACGTCGACGTGGTGACCGTAGAGCCGGCTGAGCACCTCCGCGCGGACGACCTCCTCAGTGGTGCCGCTGACCGCGCGCCCGGCGGCGAGGTAGACGATGCGGTCCATGACGGGCAGCAGCGGGTTGATCTCGTGCGCGGAGATCAGCACGGCGAGCTCCTGCTCGCGGGCGATGCGTGCAAGCAGCGCCACGACTTCGTGGGCGCTGCCCAGGTCGAGGTTCGCGAGCGGCTCGTCGAGCAGCAGCAGCCGCGGTCGGGCGATGAGCGCGTGCGCGATCAGGATGCGCTGCTGCTCGCCGCCCGAGAGCTTGCCGACGCGTGTGTCCGCGAAGCGGGTGGCATCGACGGCGTGCAGCATCTGCTCGACGAGCGCCCGCCTGGTCCGGGAGGGCCGTGGCACCCCGAGACGGTGCGCGTCGATACCGAGCCCCACGAGATCGCGTGCGCGCAGCGGAACATCCGGGTCGAGCAGGAACTTCTGCGGCACGTAGCCGATCAGACGGTGGCGGCGTCCCTGCTCGCGGGGGTGGGCGGGCCC
>DATMMB010000175.1:0-2595 GCA_035569895.1 Solirubrobacteraceae bacterium
ATCTCTTCGTCGCTCACCGCGTCGATCGAGCCGCCGCTCGAGCGCGCCTCCTCCAAGGCGTAGGGGCCATCGGCGGGATTGCCGATCGCGAGCGACTTGGCGATCGTGTCGGGCTTCACCGGACGGCACACCTCCTGGCCAGCGGCGTACGCGCTCGCCACCGGGGCGCAGCCCTCGGCCTGGGCGCCGCTCATCCGCGGGCGCGCGCCGCGCAAGAGCCCGAGCTCGCGCCACTCCGCGAAGCCCTTGGCGATCTTCGTGAACAGCGACCCTGAGGCGATCGGCACCACGCAGCGGTCGGGCAGCTCGAAGCCGAGCTGCTCGGCGATCTCGTACGCGAGCGTCTTCGAGCCCTCGGCGTAGTAGGGGCGCAGGTTGACGTTCACGAACGCCCACTCCCGCTCGGCGGAGAGCTCGGCGCAGAGGCGGTTGACGTCGTCGTAATTGCCCCTCACCGCCACCAGCCTGGTGCCGTACACACCGGTGGCGAGCACCTTCTGCTCCTCCAGGTCGGCGGGGATGAACACGTAGGACTCGAGGCCCAGCGCCGCACCGTGCGCCGCGACTGAGTTGGCGAGGTTGCCGGTGGAGGCGCACGCGATCGTCCGGTAGCCAAGCTCCCGCGCGCGCGCGACCGCCACCGAGACGACGCGGTCCTTGAAGGAGTGGGTGGGGTTGGCGGCGTCGTTCTTGACCCACACCTCCCGCAGCCCGAGGCGCCGCGCGAGGCGGTCGGCGCGGATCAGCGGCGTGCAGCCGGCCGGCAGCCCGGTGCGCAGAGAGCCCCCGCCCCCCGTGTTGACGGGCGGGCCGCCGCCCGGGTCACCACGGCCGTCGCCCGGGGCGTCACAGCCATCGGCAGGGGCACCGCGGCCATAGGCCGTAGTGGGCAGGAAGTCGGCGTAGCGCCAGATGTTCTGCGGACCCGCCTGGATGCGGCGGCGCAGCTCGTCGAGGCCGCCCTCCGCCACCTGGCTGTGATCGTAAGCGACCTCCAGCGGGCCGAAGCACTGCTCGCACACGTACAGCGCCTGAAGCGGATACTGCGCCTTGCACTCTCTACACCTAAGGTTGGTGGCAGCCATTCTCGGGCTCCTTTGTCTCGTCGTCTTCGCCGGCCTCACGGTGTGGCGAAGAACACGAAGCCCGCCACACATCTGTCTGGAATTGGCACCTTCCCGCCGTGACGCGGTGGTTGCCGGGGCTTCGTCGGGCCAGTCCCTCCACCCCTCTGGATGTGTACAGCTGCAGGGAGTATATCGAACGACCGGCGGAACTGCATTAACGCCTGGTAACGCGCTTGCGCGGACGGTGTAGGCACCTTGCGATGCCCACCATTCTGCCGGACGCCGGAGCACGCCACGAGCCAGCGCACGACGACGCCAGCTTCGACCTCGCGGCTTCTGCGCCCAAGAAGCGCATGCTGATCGTCGTCAACCCGTACGCCTCCACAGTCTCCGACGGTTTGCGCCACCTGGTGGTGAACGCGCTGCGCGGCCGCTTCGAGGTAGACGCGCGCGACACCGAGGCCCGCGGCCACGCCACCTTGCTCTGCCGCGAGGCCGCGCACGAGGGCTACGACGTGGTGGTGGCGTTCGGCGGCGACGGCACCGTCAACGAGGCAGCCAACGGCCTGCTCGGCTCCGCCACCCCGCTCACCTGCCTGCCCGGAGGCTCGGCCAACGTGTTCGGCAAGATGCTCGGGATCCCCGGCGAGCTGGTCGCCGCGACCGACCACCTGCTCGGCCTCGCCGACGACTGGCGCGTGCGCAAGGTCGACCTCGGCGTGGTCAACGGGCGTTGCTTCACGTTCGCCTCCGGCCTCGGCCTCGACGCCTCGGTGGTGGAGCGCGTCGACGCCAACCCGCGGCGCAAGGCGCGTTGGGGGCCGTGGTTCTTCACCTGGGTCGCCGTCACCACGTTCGCGCGCCGCTACCTGGTGCGCCCGCCGCGGCTCACCGTCCACGCAGCGGGCAAACAGCAGCCGGGCGACTCGATCGGTGCCGATTCAGGCGAGGCTGAACGCCGAGCGGGCGGTGCGCTCAATGGTGTCACCGCAATCGTGCAAAACGGCGCTCCCTTCACCTACTTCAACAACCGCCCGATCGAGATCGCCGACGATGCTCAGCTCGACTCCGGCACGCTTTCGACCTGCGTGCTGCACCGCGCACGCCCCTTGGACATGCCCTCGATCATGCTTCGCGCATTCGCCAAGCGCGCACGCCTCACTCATCACCGCCAGATCACCGCGCTGGCGCCGGCAACCGAGCTCATGGTGCGCAGCGCCGACGAACGCCCGCTGCCCCTACAGGTCGACGGCGACTATCTCGGCGAGGTGGACGAGGCCCGCTACTCGATCATGCCGCGATCACTCAACGTGGTCGCGTAACAACGCAAGCACCGCGTAACAACGCAAGCACCCTCCAGCCCATCTGCATGCCCAAAGGGCCGGCTACGCCGGCCCGGGCCCGACTCCACCGAGGCGGGGGGTGGTCGGGAGGGGGGCCTGCCCCCCTCCCGCTACGGGGGTCACGCGGTAGGCGTCGAACACCGACTCCGTGTTGCGCAGGCGGTTGATCGCGCCCTTCAGCGAGT
>DATMMB010000176.1:0-8954 GCA_035569895.1 Solirubrobacteraceae bacterium
GGGAGGTCGAGCGAGGTGGCTCACGCAGGCAGGTGGCAGACCTGCTGCTGCACTTCCAGCACCAGCAGCGCGAGGTGGTGAAACGCGGCGGGGGCGCGTGCGGAGTTGTCGGCGAAGCGCACCGTGCCTTCGGCGTCGCGCACGTAGTAGCTGAACACCGACCGCGGGCGCGGCGCCAGTGACAGGTGCTTGACGGAGGGCGATTGCAGTTCTTCGGTGACACCGCGCGCCTCGATCAGCTGCGCGTCGCTCAGTTGGCGGACGGGGCCGCCGTCGCAGCGCACCGCGCCGCCTTCGTTGACCAGCACCGTCAGCGTCCGCCGCGGGGCGCCGCCCACGCGCTTGACGAGGAAGAGGTCGGGGAGCGTCACGCTCTCGCCGCAGCCGCAGAGGACGAGCGCCGCCGGGAGGGTCGCCACGAGCGCCGCCGTGAGCGCCGCGGCGATCCCCGCCCTTCTCACGCCCGCACCGCCCCCGCCGGCGGTGCCGGCGGTGCCACAGTGATCACGCTCATTGGCCAGGCTGGTCGCATCGCCGCGATTGCGACCTTCACGCCCGCACCGCCACCCCGCCGCGGCGAGGGTCGCCCGCGCCGAGCAGCGCGCCGTCCTGGCGCTGCACCGCCTGCACGCCGCCGAAGAAGAGGTTGAGCTCGTGGAACGCCACCACTTCGCGACCCTCAGCCTCCAGCGCGCGCGCGTCGATCCCCGGCTCCACATACACGAGGCCCTCCTCATAGTGCGCGCGCGGCGCCCGCACCGCTTCGGGGGCGCTCAGACCGCGGTCGACCACGCCCACGATCGTCTGCAGCAGCGCGGAGCGGATGCGGTTGGAGCCGGCGCTGCCGAGCACCAGCTCGACCTCGCCCGCGCGCGTGACGATCGAGGGCGCCATCATGCTCGGCATGCGCCTGCCGGGCGGGTGGCGGTGAAAGCCGAACGGGTTGAGATCCTGCTCGCCCATGATGTTGTTGACGTGAATGCCCGTCCCCGGCACCACCACCCCCGAGCCCTCGCCGTTGGTGGTGGTGACGCTGCACGCACGGCCCTCGCCGTCGAGCACGGAGATGTGCGTGGTCGCGCCCAGGCGGCTGTAGAGAAAGCGCTCGAGGAAGCCGTCCTCGTCGAGCCCGTCGAGGAACGCGGGCGTGCGCTCGTGCTGGGCTGCCTCCATCGCCGCGACGATCTCGCCGAGCGTGGGCAGGCCGGGGGCGCGGTCGAGCAGGCCCAGCGCGTACGCCAGCAACGTGCCGCCGGCGGAGGGCGGCGGGTTGGTGAGCACCTCACGGTCGCGGTAGGGCACCGCGACCGGGGCACGCAGCTGCGCCCGGTAGGCGGCGAGCGCCGCGGCGGTGAGCGCGCCTCCGCGCGCGTCCAGCCAGTCGCTCACGGCGGCGGCGATGTCGCCCCGGTAGAAGGGGTGCGCGCCCTCTGCACCCAAGCGTTCAAGCGTGTCGCCCAGCTCGGGGTTGCGCAGCACCTCGCCCTCGCTCAGCACGTGCCCGCCGGGCGCCCACAGCCCGGCGCACTCCGGGGTGGAGAGCAGCAGCTCGGCGAGGATCTCCGCGACGTACGCCTGCCCGGCGTTCAGCGCCACTCCAGTGCGCGCCAGCGCGGCCGCTGGGGCGGCGAGCTCGGCGAGGGGGAGCGTGCCCCAGCGGGAGATCGCCTCGCACACGCCCGCCGGCGTGCCGTAGACACCGCACGAGGCCGGCCCGATGTGGAACACCTGCACGGCGTCGCCGAAGGAGACGTTTATCGCCTGCAGCTCAGCCGCCTTGCCGTCGGCCGCGCGCGAGGGGGCCTCGACGAAGAAGTCGAGCAGCGCCGGCTCCCACCCGCCGCCGGCGACGAGCAGATAGCCGCCGGCGCCGAGGCCGGTGAGCAGGGGCTCGGCGACAAACGAGACGAGCATCGCCGCGACCGCCGCGTCGACCGCGTTGCCGCCTTCGCGCAGCACGCGCGCGCCCGCCTCGGCGGTGAGCGGGTGGCCGGCCGCCACCACACCTCGCTCGCTGCTCGCGCTCATTGGCGAAGCGTAGTGCGCTCCGCGGTCTGCGCTGCTCAGCCGCGCGGCATGAACTCGGGCACGTCGAGCTCCTCGACGGCGAGGCCGCCGCGGCGCTCGCGCCGGCCGGCGGCGCTCGCCGCGCTGGTGCGCTGCACGCGGGGCTCGCCGGCGGGCTCCTCCAGGCGGCCGCGGCCGGAGAGGCGGGGGCGGCCCTGGTCGTAGCCGGTGGCGACCACCGTCACCCACACCTGGTCGGTGAGCTTTTCGTCGACCATCGCGCCGAAGATGATGTTGGCGTCCGCATGCGCCGCCTCCGCCACCGCCTTCGCCGCCTCGTTGACCTCCCACAAGGAGAGGTCGCGCCCGCCGGTGATCGACAGGAGGATCGAGCGCGCGCCGTCCATCGAGGTTTCGAGCAGCGGCGACTCCACCGCCTTCATCGCCGCCTCGGTCGCGCGGTGCTCGCCGCCCGCGCCCATCCCGATCCCGAGCAGCGCGTTGCCGGCGCCGCTCATGATCGTGCGCACGTCGGCGAAGTCGAGGTTGATCAGCCCCGGCAGCGTCACGAGGTCGGAGATGCCCTGCACCCCCTGGCGCAGCACGTCGTCGGCGACGCGGAACGCGTCCACCATCGAGGTCTGCTTGTCGAGCACCGACAGCAGCCGGTTGTTGGGCACCACGATCAGCGTGTCCACCTCGTCCGCCAGCGCCTCGATGCCCCGCTCGGCGGCTTCCGCGCGGCGCGTGCCCTCGAAGCCGAACGGCTTGGTGACGATCGCCACCGCCAGCGCCCCCACTTCGCGCGCGATGCGGGCGATGATCGGCGCCGCGCCGGTGCCGGTGCCGCCGCCGGCGCCCGCCGTGATGAAGATCATGTCCGAGCCCTTCAGCAGCGCCTTCGCGCGGTCGTAATCCTCCATCGCGGCGGCCCTGCCGAGATCGATGTCCGAGCCCGACCCCAGCCCGCGCGTCAGCTCGGCGCCGATGTGCAGCGTGATGTCGGCGGTTGACTGCTGCAGCGACTGCAGGTCGGTGTTGATCGCAAGAAACTCCACGCCGGCGACCTCGGCCTCGACCATGCGGTTGACCGCGTTGACACCCGCGCCGCCCACGCCCGCCACGCGGATCACGGGGTTGATCACCGGCTGGCCGCCCGGAGCGGCGGTCGCGGCGCGGGACTCCTCGCGCGCATACACGTCCACCGGCGGGATCTCGCTCGCGGAGGCGTCGCTCGCGGCCGTCTTCGTCGCGCCGGCCTTTGTGCGTCCCGCGCTCGTGGCGGGGGCGGTCGCGGCGGGGGCGGTCGCGGCGGGGGCGGTCGCGCGGGCGGTCGCGGCGACGGCCTCGCCGGCGGCTTCGCTCGCCGCCGGGGGCTCCATCAGGTTGCCGGGGATCTCCGCGGAGAACACGTTGCGCAAACGCTCGCGCGGGCTGGGCACATCGTGCGGTTGGTCGTCGGGTTGCGCCCGCGGCTCCTCGGCGCTCGCAACCGGCTCCGCCGCGGTCGCCTCGGGCTCGGACGGCGCCTTGCGGTCGGGCTTGTCGGGCTTGTCCGAGCCGGTCTTCCTGGCGGGCTCCTCCCCCCCGGCCCGCTCCAAATCCACATTCTCTTCCTCGGTCTTGCTGAACAGCGCCGCGAGTGGGCCTTCGCGCATCGAAGCGCGTTTACTCTGGGACATGCGCCAGAACCTCCTTCGTAGCCGCGTCGACGGGCGGCACCCGCGCTCCGTGCGCCAGCACCTCCCGCGCGAGCTGGCGGTAGGACTGGGCGGCAACCCCATCGGGCTCGTACTTGAGCACCGACATCCCCTTCACGGGCGCCTCGGCGAAGCGCACCGTCTTGCGGATGCGCGAGGCGAACACGCGATCGCCGAAGTTCTCCTCGAGGATCTCGATCGCCTCCTTCGCGTGGATCGTGCGTGAGTCGACCAACGTCGGAAGGATACCCTCGATGTCGACGTCCGGATTGAGGTTCTCGCGGATCATCGCGAGCGTGTTCTGCAGCTGGATGAGGCCGCGCATCGACAGATACTCGCACTGCACAGGGACGATTACCTTGTCAGCCGCCGTCAGCGCGTTGATCGTCAGCAGGCCAAGCGACGGCGGCGTGTCGATGCAGATGAAGTCGTAGTCCTCCCTGATCGGCTCGAACGCCTTCTGCAAGGAGCGCTCACGCCCGATCATCGTCGACATCGCGATCTCCGCGCCCGCGAGGTCGATCGAGGCGCACGCGATGTCCACCTCGCGCCGGCGAATCACCTCGCGGATCGACGTTTTGTGCACCAGCACGTCGTACATCGATTTCTCCAGCGTGTCGGGGTCGATCCCCTGCGACATCGTCAAGTTGCCCTGCGGGTCCATGTCCACGCACAGCACGCGGTGGCCCTCCTCCGCGAACGCGGCGGCGAGGTTCAGCGTGGTGGTCGTCTTTGCCACCCCGCCCTTCTGGTTGGCGAATGCGATGACCTTTGCCCTTGTCTGCACGGCGGGCTCCGATGCTCGATTGGTATCCGGGAACGAGGGCCGCGCCTTCGCCGGCCCTCCGAAACTTGTCCTCGTCGGTATTCGCACGCGCGTGTGCGATTCCTGCACGGCGGCTCGCCGCGGCGTTCGACCCGGGTGGGGAGGGGTGTTGTCTATTGCTTTTTTGCGCTCCAACCAGCTTCGCTTCGTAAAGTCGACTGGCCACGACTACGATCACTCCCGTGTCGCCGGCCAGCGCCCCACTCCTCGCGCGGCGGCTGCACGGCAGGAGCGTCTGTGTCTGTGCGGGGCCCGGCGGGGTGGGCAAGACCACCACCGCGGCGGCGCTGGCGCTCGGGCTGGCGCAGCGCGGGCAGCGGGTGGCGGTGGTGACGATCGACCCCGCCAAGCGGTTGGCGAGCGCGCTGGGCGTGGACGAGCTGGACGACCGCCCGCGGCGGATCGAGCCGGCGCTGCTGGCCGCGCACGGGATCGAGTGCAAGGGGGAGCTGTGGGCGACGATGCTGGACGCCAAGCGCACGTTCGACGCGCTCATCGCCCACATCGCGCCCGACGAGCGCTCGCGCGATGAGGTGCTGTCCAACCGCATCTACCAGGAGGTCTCCGCCTCGGTGGCCGGCACGCAGGAGTTCAGCGCCATCGCCAAGCTGTACGAGCTTTACCGCGACGGCCAGTTCGACACGATCGTGCTCGACACGCCGCCCGCCCGCAACGCGCTCGACTTCCTCGACGCGCCGCTGCGCATGACCCGCTTTCTGGAAGGCCGCTCGGTGCGGATGTTCCTCGCCCCCGGCAACCTCGCCGCACGCCTGGTGGGCCGCGGCAGCGGGCTGGTGTTGTCGGTGTTTTCCCGCTTCACCGGCATCGATCTGATCGGCGAGCTGGCGGAGTTTTTCGGGGCGCTTGCCGACCTGCTCGACGGCTTCCGCGAGCGCGCCCGCACAATCGACCAGTTGCTGCGCGACCCCGCCACCGCGTTCGTGCTGATCACCTCGCCCGAGCCCGAGCCCGCGCGCGAGGCGCTGTTCTTCGCCGAGCAGCTGCGCGCCGCCGGGATGGCGCGCGCGGCGTTGATCGTCAACCGCGTCCACCGCGACGGTTTGGAAGGGCACTCCGAGGCGGAGGTGAGCGCGCTGCTGGCCGAGCGGCTGGACGCGCGTCTGGCCGCGCGCGTGGCGCACAATCTCGCCGACTTCGACGTGCTCGCGCAGCGCGACCGCGCCACCGTCGCGCGGCTGTCGGACGCGCTGGAGGATCCCGCGCCGATCCTTGTGCCCCACCTAGACGGGGACGTTCAGGATCTCGGCGGTATCGACCGCGTCGCGCAGTTCCTGTTCGCCTCCTGACAGGCGTCGTGCCCTGATCGGGCCTTCGCGCGGGGCGACCCGCCGGCCCTCCCGTGTGACGACTTGGCCGTCCGCCGCGGCGGACGGCCCCTCCTGCGTGGGTTCGCGCGCCGCCAGCAGCGCGTCGGCGCACGCCGCCAGATCGGGGGGCAGATGTCCGCTCACCACGTCGCGCAGCACCGCGCGCAAATGGCCCGCCAGCTCGGTCACCAGCGCGTCGCAGCTGTCGTGCTCAATCGCGCGGCCGGCGATCACGTCGTGCTCCAGCGCGATCGCCTTCAGCACTCTGCGTGTCAACGCCGGCCGCTCCTCCGGGGTCGCGCAGAGCGCCGCCAAACGGCCGGGCAGCAGCCCGCCGGCGGAACCCTCCGGCTCCAGCAGCGCGCGCAGCGCCAGCAGGTGGTCGCTCAATGCCTCCAGCTGCGAAGTGCGTTCGCATCCCATCTCAAAGCGCGCCAGCGCCCACGCCAGCTCGGGGCGGCCGATCGCCGGAGCGCGCGTGCCGGCCAGCTCGGGCGCCACCGCGGCCAGCCCGTGCAGCGTCTCGATCAGCGCCACCTCGCCGGGGTTGGTAAACGCCGCCGCGTCCAGCTGCGCCAGCGCTCGGCGCACCCGCTCGCCGTCCAGCTCGAAGTCGGTGCGCTCGCCAAACACATCCTCCAGCAGCGTCTGCAACACCACTTTGGCGCGCGCGCCGCGGTCGCCCCGGCCGATTTGCACGTCGCGCTGCAGCAGATAGCGGTCCAACCCCTGCAGGCACTCCAGCAGCCGCTCCGCCGCCGCGCAGCTGTCGAGGTCGGCGAGCGACGGCCACCGCTCGGCGATAAACGCCTCGGGGAGCGGGCGGTAGCAGTAGAGCTGCGCGCCTCCCCGGGCCGCGCGGGAATCCAGCTCGAACGGCACCTCCGCGCCGGCGTCGACCGCGGCCTGCAGTCGGTGGGCAGCATCGCTTACGAACTCGGTGAGGGCCGTCTGCAGCTGGGGCGAGCGCACGGGACGCTCACTTCGGCGCGCGGGCGGGCGCTCCTGCTCGGCGCAGTGTGTGTTGCAGCTGGCGCGGGTTGCACCGCGTGCGGTACGAGGGGATCGTCCGCGCGAGCCGGCTGCTTCGACGCGGGGATGGTGCGCTGGGCCTCCGTGCCCCGCGGCGGCGGCGGGCGCTGCGGTCGGCGGCTATGCCGCGCTGGCGGCGAGCGGGGCGGCGAGCGGGGCGCTCACCCGCATCCGATCCTCGCAGCCCTGCACGATCCAGCGCTCGCCGTAGGAGCGCATACCGTCGATGATCGGCAGCAGCGCGGTGCCCTTCTCGGTGAGCGCATACTCCACGCGGGGAGGCACCTCGGAGAAGGTATGACGAGCGACGATCCCCTCTTCCTCCAAGGCGCGCAGGCGCAGCGACAGCGTGCGCGGGCTGATCCCCTCCAAAGCCCGCTCCAGCTCACAGAAGCGCGAGCGCCCCTCGGAGAGCTCGCGGATCAAGAGCAGCGTCCACTTGCCGCACACGATCTCCGCCGTACGGCACACGGGGCATGTCTCGTCTAGCGCCATTGCTCTACTTTACCAAATGAAGTAGGAGAGCGCGGGCGGCAGGGCGGCCGACCCGCCCCCCGGCGACTTCAGGGCGCTTACGCCACAGTCAGCGGCGGCCGGCTGGGAGGGGCCACGTCACGCTGCGCCTGCTCCTGCGCGGAGGCGACGTCCTCCATCGTGGTGCCGCGGCGGCCGTCGGCCTGCACGAGCAGCTTGAAGTCGTGCGGGCTGGAGGCGACGCGCAGCGCGTCCTCGACCGTGACGCGGCCGGCCTTCAGATGGCCGTAGAGCGCCTGGTCGAAGGTCTGCATCCCGTAGTAGGCGCCCGCGGTGATCACTTCGTACAGCTTGCCGGTCTGGGCGGGGTCGACGATCATGTCGCGCGCGCGACCGGTCATCCGCAGGATCTCGCACACCGCCACCCGCCCGCCGTCGGCGCCGGGGACGAGGCGCTGGGAGATGACGCCCTTGACGGTGCCCGCGATCATCGAGCGCGCCTGCGCGTGCTGGTGGGGCGGGAAGAAGTCGAGCATCCGGTTGATCGACTCGGTGGCGTCCACCGTGTGGATCGTGGAGAGCACGAGGTGACCGGTCTCGGCGGCCGACAGCGCCGTCTGCACGGTCTCGTCGTCGCGCATCTCGCCCACGAGGATCACGTCGGGGTCCTGGCGCAGCACGCGCCGCAGCGCGCGCTTGAAGGAGGCGGTGTCCATCCCCACCTCGCGCTGGTTGATCACCGAGCGCTTGTCTTCGTGCACAAACTCGATCGGGTCCTCGATCGTGACGATGTGCTTGGACATCGTCGTGTTCATGTGATCGATCATCGCCGCCAGCGTCGTCGACTTGCCCGAGCCGGTGGTGCCGGTGAGCAGCACGATCCCCCGCTCCTCCTCCGCGAGCTCCCGCACCACCGGGGGCAGCGTCAACTCGTCGATCGAGCTGATCTTGTGCGGGATCGCGCGACACGCCAGCGAGATCACGCCGCGCTGGCGGAAGGCGTTGATGCGATAGCGCGCGAGACCGACGATTTCGAAGGAGAAGTCGACCTCGTGCTGCTCGGTGAATTCCTGCAGCTTGACGGGATCGTGCAGCAGATCGTGCAGCGCATGCTCGGTGTCCTCGGCGCTCAGCGCCCCCACCTGCTCATCGCGCCCAAGAATGCCGTCGACGCGGTAGAGCGGCGGCGCGTCGACCTTCAGGTGCAGATCCGAGCCGCGGCGGTTTACCAGCTCACGCAGAGCTGCCTGCACGTCGAACATGAGGGTCGCATCGGCAACGCCGAGGGACGGCTTGAGCAGCATCGACGATAAAGGCGCGCATGTCGATATAAAAGATGAAAAGGCCGATAGCCATGGCTATCGGCAACGAAAAAGTTCAACCCACTCCATGTTCCTCTGGGGTGGTCCCCAGCCGCACATGTGCGGCTGGGCCAGGTGGCGCATGCGCCACCTGGTGGGCGGGCTGCATGCAGCCCGCCCCGGGGGCGCGCATGCGCGCCCCCGCCAACCGGCGCATGCGCCGGTTGGAACAGCTACGCCACGTCGCGCAACTTCTGCGCCTCGGCGAGACTTTGCAGCTTCTTCA
>DATMMB010000177.1:0-4395 GCA_035569895.1 Solirubrobacteraceae bacterium
GGGCGTCGCTGAGCGCCTACTCGGCACGCTACCTGCGCTTCGTGCTGGGACTCGCCGCGACCGTCACCACCACCGGGTACTGCCTGTGGGCGTTCCAGCGCGCCCACAGCGCGAAGCTCTCCTGGTATGAGCTGACGGTGATTCCGTTCGTGCTATGGCTGCTGCGCTACGCGCTGCTGATCGACGGCGGCGCCGGGCGCGCTCCGGAGGAGCTCGCGCTGCGCGACCGCTTCCTGCTCAGCATGAGCATCGCCTGGCTGACGGTGTTCACGATCGGGGTGTATGTCGCCGGTTGAGCTTTCCCACGCGCCCGCGCCCGCCACCGGCGTGCCCGCCTGGATGGACGGCGGCGAGCGGCTGCTGTGCGGCTGGGGGCGCACCGCGCCGGCGCGCGCGCGGATCCTGCGCCCGCGCGGCGGCGAGCAGGTGGCGCAGGCGCTCGCCGTTGCCGCGGCGGCCGGCGGGACGATCGCACGCGGGGCGGGGCGCAGCTACGGCGATGCCGCGCAGAACGGCGGCGGCACGGTGATCGACGCGACCGCACTGGCGGGCGCGATCAAGTTGCTCGACAATCGCGTCGAGGCGCCGGGTGGCCCGGCCGGCGAAGAACTGCCGCGAGCGGATGCGGCCGACAGCGGGCGTAGGGCGCCTGCGACACGTGTGAGCCGGCTGCGCGCGTGTGTGGGAGCCGGCGTCAGCTTCGCGCCGCTGCTCACGTGGCTGGCCGCGCGCGGGCTGACGCTGCCGGTGGTGCCCGGCACCCGCCACCTCACCGTCGGCGGGGCGATCGCCGCCGACGTCCACGGCAAGAGCCACCCCTGCGACGGGAGCTTCGCGCGGCACGTCGAGTCGATCGTGCTGTGCACGCCCGCCGACGGGCCACGCACGGTCTCGCGCGATTGCGACCCCGAGCTCTTCCACGCCACGCTCGGCGGCATGGGCCTCACCGGCGTGGTGATCGCAGCGACGCTGCGGCTTGCACCGCTGCGCAACCCGCGCGCGCTCGCCGACATCGACCGTCTCGACACCCTCGAGCAGGCGCTCGCGCTGATGAGCGGTACCCAGCATCATCGCTACGCGATCGCGTGGCTCGACCTGCTCGCGCCCGGGCGAGCGTTCGGGCGCGGGGTGCTGACGCGCTCCGAGGAAGCACCGGCGCGGGAAGATGGGGGAGGAGGGGTAGGGGTCGCCTCGCACAGATCGACGGCGCGCGTGGCGGCGGACACCCGCGTTCGCCCCGGCGCCCAATGGACCGCATGCGCCCGGCCTCCCGTGCTTGCGCGCGCTGCTGCTCACATGCGCGCGAGCGACCGCGGGCACCAGCCATTCGCCCTGCGCCCCATGCTGACGGTCCCGCCCGGCTTCCCGGGCGGTGTGCTGCGCCCGGCCGCTGTGCGCGCCTTCAACGCGCTGCACTGGCACGCCGCGCCCCGCCGTGCGCGGGGGCGGACCCTCAGCATGAGCGCGCAGCTCTTCCCGCTCGACGCGCTCGGCCAGTGGAGCCGCCTGTACGGACCGGCGGGCATGGTGCAATACCAGTTCGCGCTCCCCCGCGGGCGGGAGGAGGCGCTGCTGCGCGTCGTGCACCTGCTGCGCGTGCGCCGCGCGCCGATGTACCTGGCGGCGCTCAAGCGATTCGGTCCCGCCGGCGCCGGAACGTTGTCGTTTCCGCTGGAGGGGCTGACGCTCGCGATCGACCTGCCCGCCGGCGCGCCGGGGCTGGCCCGCGCGCTCGACGACGCCGACGAGCTCGTGGCGGGCGCGGGGGGAAGGGTGTACCTCGCCAAGGACTCGCGCCTGCGCCCCGCAACGCTCGCGGCGATGTACCCCCAGCTGGAGCGCTTCCGCGAGTTGCGCGGGCGCGTCGATCCCGACGGCGTGCTGCGCTCGGACCTGGGCAGGCGTCTGGGGCTGTGCACGTGAGCGATGCACGCGCCACCCCCGCCACGACCGGCTCCCGCGATGCGGCGTGTGCCGCCGAGCATGCGCAGGGTCTCGCCGAGCCGCGCGGCGTCGCCAGCGCCGCTCGCACGCAGCCACGGGTGGCCGCGGGTGGCCGCGACGAGGCGCGAGTCCCAACGGGAGCGCCGCGGCGCGTGCTCGTGCTCGGCGGCACCTCGGAGATCGCGCAGGCGATCGTGCGCGAGCTCGCCGCGGAGCGACCCTGCGAGGTCGCGCTCGCCGGGCGTGACGCCCCCGCGCTCGCCACCGCCGCCGAGCGGCTGCGCGATGCGGGGTGCGGCGTGCACACACTCACGCTGGACGCCGCCGAGCGCGACGGCCACCGTGGCGCGATCGCCCACGGGATCGACCTGCTGGGCGGCGAGATCGATCTCGTGCTGCTCGCGGTCGGCGTGCTCGGCACACGGGGGGGCTGGGAGCATCCGCGGTCGGTGAATGTCGATGAGGCGGTGGAGGTGCTGGCGGTGAACACGCTCGGCGCCGGCTCGCTGCTGCTGGAGAGCGCCTGCGCGCTCGGCGAGCGGGGGCACGGGACGATCATCGTGCTCTCGTCCGTCGCAGCCGAGCGCCCGCGCGCCTCCAACCCCGTCTACTGCGCCTCGAAGGCCGGCCTCGACGCGCTCGCGCGAGGACTCTCCGACGCGCTGGCGCCGCTTGGCATACGCGTGCTCGTGGTGCGGCCGGGGTTTGTCCGCACCCGCATGACGCGCGGGCTGGCGATTCCGCCGCTCGCGAGCGACCCCGAGGACGTGGCGCGCGCCACCGTGCGCGGTCTGCGCCGCGGCGCCGGCACGGTGTGGGCCCCGGCGGCAATGCGCTGGCTGATGCTCGTGCTGCGGCTGCTGCCGCGCCCGCTGTTCAGGAGGCTGCCGCTGTGAGCCCGCCACCGGCCGAGGACTGGACGCCGATCGAGTACAGCGGCTCGCGTCGCGCACGGCCGCGGTCCCAGCGCCCGCGACTGAGCACGAACGAGCGCACCCACCGCCGCCGCGCGGCCGCCGCGCAGGCCCGCCGGCGGCGCTTGCGGCTGGTGGACCTGGGGCTCGGTCTCGCGCTTGCGCTGCTCGCGATCGCGCTCACCCCTGGCCTCGCGGTCCTCGCGCTGCTCGCGCTCGTGGCGCTGCTCGGCTGCGCGATCTCGCTCGGCTATGCCCACGTTCGCCGCCGCCGGCGTGTGATCGCCGCGGGCAACCCCACCCCAAATCCTTAAAAGAATCCCTCCCGACAGCGCACCATCGGCAGATGCGCGTTGTTCGGACTTGCAGCGGTGCCCTTCGACCGTTCCTACACTCAGCCTGCCCGCATGGCCGGCAGCGATCGCCGCACATTTCTCAAGCAAGGCCTGCTCGCGGCGGGGGGGCTCGCGCTCGGCTCGCGCCGGCATGCGGCCCACAGACGTTCGGCGCACCGCCCGCCGAACATCCTTGTGCTCGTCGTCGACCAGTTGCGTGCGCCGGTGTGGCTGCCCGCCGCGGCCACCCCCGCGAGCGTGATGCCCAATCTCGCGGCGCTGCGCGAGGGCGCGGTGAGCTTCGAACGCCACTACACCGCCGCGAACGACTGCACGCCCTCGCGCGGCGCGCTCGTCACGGGGCTGTACTCCCACCAAACCGGCTGCTTGATCACCGGCGACAGTCGCCTGGACCCGGGCTTTCCGACGTGGGGGACGCTGCTGCGTGAGCTCGGCTACTCGACGTGGTGGTGGGGCAAGTGGCATCTGAACCCCAACCCCAGCGCGACGCTCGAACAGTACGGCTTCGCCGGCGGCACCTATCCCTCGCCCAACGGCGCCCCGGGGCAGGGCACGGAAGTCGATCCGCAGATCGCGGCGCAGTTCGTCGAATGGCTGCGCGCGGAGGGCGGCGGGGAGCCGTGGTGCGCGACCGTGTCGCTCGTCAACCCGCACGACATCGCCTGGTGGTATCGATTCACCGAGGCGATCCCCGCCGAGAGCGCGCCGCCCGCGCTCGCCACCGCGCCGCCGCCCAACTTCGAGACGCCCGAAGCGCTCGAAGCGCAGCGCAAGCCGCAGTTGCAGCGCTCACTGCAGGACACCGCCGCGCGCTCGTTCGGCGCCGTGCCGTTCGGCGGGCCCGAAGCGCCGTCGATGTGGAGCGGCCTGCTGAACACCTACCTGATGCTGCAGGGCTACGTGGACGCGCAACTCGGCACGGTGCTCGCCGCGCTCGCCGCCCAGCCGGCCGTGCAGGCCAACACGGTCGTCGTGCTCACCTCCGACCACGGCGAGTACGGCGGCTCGCACGGGATGCGCGGCAAGGGCGCCTCCGCGTACGAGGAGGCGATCAGGGTGCCGTTGTTTGTGCGCGACTTCCGCGGCCTCACCACCGCCGCGCCCGCCACTGGCCGCACCCAGCTCACCTCCTCGGTGGACGTGATCGCGTTGCTGCTCACGCTCGCCACCGGCTCCTCGCG
>DATMMB010000178.1:0-5752 GCA_035569895.1 Solirubrobacteraceae bacterium
CCACGCGCCGCGACCTCCTTCGCGAGCTCGAAGTACGCCTCCGCCCCCGCGCTGTGCGGGTCGTGGTGCGTGACGGGAAGGCCGTGGCTGGGTGCCTCCCCGACGCGCACGTTGCGTGGGATCACGGTTTGGAACACGAGCTCCCGGAAGTGCTCGCGCACCTCGCGCTCCACGTCGCGCCCCAGCCGCGTGCGGTTGTCGTGCATCGTCAGCAGCATCCCCGCCACGGTCAGTCCGGGGTTGAGCTCGCGCCGCACCAGCTCGAGCGTCTCCAAAAGGCCCGCGAGCCCCTCCAGCGCGAAGTACTCGGTCTGCACCGGCACGATCACGCGGTCGGCGGCCACCAGCGCGCTCACCGTCAGCGGTCCCAGCGACGGGGGGCAGTCGAGCAGCACGTACTCGAAGTCTGCCCTGACCGGATCCAGCGTTTCGCGCAGCCGGTGCTCGAAGCCCTCCAAACGGGGCAACTCCACGTTGGCACCCGCCAGGCCCGCCCCCGCGGGAATCAGCCGCAGGCCCCCGATCGACGTCTGCGCCACCGCCTCCCGCGCGGCGCACTGGCCCGTCAGCGCCTCATACAGCCCCGGCCGGTGCGCGCGGGTGAAGCCGAGACCGACGGTCGCGTTGGCCTGCGGATCGACGTCCACCAGCAGCGTGCGGTAGCCGGCCTCGGCGATACACGCTCCCACGTTCACCGCCGTGGTCGTCTTGCCCACCCCGCCCTTCTGGTTGGCGATCGCGTAGATCGTGCCCATACTGCCCGGCACGCTACTACCGCGCGCGGCTCCACGAACGGGTCAGCGGCTCAGCGGCCGCTTGCGGGCGATCCCCGGCCGGCGAGGGAATCCCGGCGGCGTTTGGCGGCTCTTCACATACACGTGCAGATGATGGTCGAGCGCCTCCCCGTACGGGCTGACGCGACGGACCTCGGCCAGCTCCATCCCCAGCCGCCGCGCGGCGGCCTGCCCGGAACGCTCGGCGGACGCGTCACGGCGACCGCGCCACTCGACCAGCGCTCCGCCCACGCGCAGCAGCGGCGCCGCGTACTCCACCACCACCGGCGGCGGCGCGAGCGCACGGGCAAGCACTACATCGTTGGTGCCGATCCCCTCCCGCCACTCCTCCGCGCGCGTGCCGATCGCGCGCGCGTTGGCGATCCCGGCCACCGTGCACAGGCCCGCCATGAATGAGCACCGTCGCGCCTGCGACTCCACCAGCGCAAACTCCGCCGCGGGCAGCGCCACCGCCAGCGGCAAGCCTGGAAACCCGGCGCCGGCGCCGAGGTCGGCCACCCGCCCGGCCTTTGCCATCACGTCCAACTCGAGTGCCGCGAGCGAGTCGGCCAGGTGCACATCGACGGCCAGCCGTGGATCGCGCACGTTCGTAGGGGCGTGCCCATCGCCCGCCAACACCTCCAGGATCCCCTCCAGTTGTGCCCGCTGGCGGGGACTCAGGCCGTAGCGCTCAGCGAGGTCTCCGATCCGCGCGGTTGCTACGTCGGCCAGGGTGGTCCTTTCACGTGAAACATTCTCGACACACTTACAGCGGTGAGACGACCAGTCGGCGATCGGGCTCCTCGCCCTCGCTGTGCGTGCGAACGTCGCCGCGCTCGCGCAGATGCTCGTGCACGATCCGGCGCTCCGCGGCGGGCATCGGGGCAAGCTCGATCGACTCGCCCATGCGCAGGGCCTCATCGGCGGCCGCGTCGGCGTCCTCGTGCAAAATGCGCTCGCGGCGCTCTCGATACCCGTCGACGTCGACCACCACACGCGCGTTCGGCTGACCTCCGGGGAAGACGATCCGCTGCGCCAGATGCTGCACCGCGTCGATCGTCTGGCCGTGGCGGCCGATCAGGCGACCCACGTCGTCTCCCTCGACGATGCCGTGCAGGACGCCGTCCCGCAACTCCACGCTCACCCGGCACTCGACGCCGAGCCCGTCGGCGATCTCCTCCAACACCTCCGCCAACAGCTCAGCCGACTCCTCGGCGTCATCGGCGTGGGAGACCCCGATCATCGTCGCCGCCCCGAGCGTTTCTTCTTCTTGCGCGGCGGAGGGGGAGGAGCGGCGCTCGCGCCGACACCAGCCAGCGCCGGTTCCCCCGAGGGGCCTCCGGCACGACCGTTGGGCGAGCCGCTGTCGCCGGTGGGAGGTCCCTTGCCGGCGGGCGGCGGCGGCGGCGCCACACTACGACGGACAACATAGCCCTGGGCGATCGTCCATATGTTGGTGGTGATCCAGTAAATAAGCAGACCGGCGGGGTACCGGATCAGGATCACCACGAACAGCAGCGGCAGCGCCAGCACCAGCCAACGCTGGCTGGGCTCGGCGCTCTGACTCATCAGCAGCCCTGAGATCAGCTGCGAGGCGATGTAGAGCACGAGCAGCGTGATCAGCACCGCCCCCGTCGCCTTGGCCGTGATGTCCGGCACGAACAGGAACTTCGCCGACCCGGGCGCGACCTGCTGGCAGCCGGTCGCTTCGATGTACTTGGCGGGCAGTTTCGACACGCTGGCGATCGCCGTGTGGTGGATCGCGTTGTAGTGCGTCACGAGGCTCTCGCCGCAGATGTGCTTCTTCAGATCGGTGCGCAGCATGTAGAAGAGCGAGATGAACACCGGCAGCTGCAGCAGCAGCGGCAGGCACGAGGCGAAGGGGTTGATTCCCTTCTCCCGGTAGAGCTTCATCATCTCCTCCTGCTGGCGCTGTTTGTCGTCCTTGTACTTCTCTTTCAGCGCCTTCAGCTCCGGCGCGACCAGCTGCATCTTGCGCATCGAGCGGATCTGGCTGACGGTCGCCGGGGTCATCACCGCCCGCACGATCACGGTGAGGCCGACAATCGCGAGTCCCCAGCTGAGGCCGATGTGATCGTGGAGAAACACAAGCACCGCTTCGAACAGGCTGATCAGCGGCGAGAAGGCTTCCTGGATGATGTTCGCGAGAATCGGCATCTGTCGTTCTGTGTAGCTACCGCCACCTGCCCGTTGGCTCAGCCTCGGTGGCGAGCGTGAGCCTCGGTCTTAGTCCCAATCCTCCCCACCCTGAACAGCCGCTGGTCGCTCACCGGGTCGAATCCACCGCGGCTCCACGGGTTGCACCTGAGCACACGCCATACGGCGAGCGCCGAGCCCCGGAGTATGCCGTACTCGCCGAGGGCCTGTACCGCGTAGCGCGAGCACGTCGGCTCGTATCTACAGCGTCGCGGGAGCGCCGGGGAGATCAGGCGCTGGTAGGCGACAATCGGGGCGCTGAGCGCCATCCTCGCCAGCCGCGCGGCGCGGCGCGGATGGAGGGGGCCAGCGGACGGGCGCCGATCCCTGCGCAGCTCGCGCTCGTGCTCAGCACCCACCGTTGGGACCCTCCCCAGAGCCGGTTGGCGTGCCTCGCAGTCCCGCGCGGGCGAGCAGCTCCTGCAGCGAGGCGTCGACGCCGGCGAGCCCCTCGCGCTCCGCCAACTCACTCACCGCCGGCCGCGCCACCACGACCAGGTCCTGACCCGGGCTCAACTCACCCTCGACACGGTGAAAAGCTTCGCGTAGGAGCCGCTTTACGCGGTTGCGTGCGACCGCGCCGCCGACCTTGCGCGACACCGACAGCCCGAGGCGGGGATGCTCAGCGGCAGGGTTGGGAAAGCTGTAGAGCACGAGGTGGCGATTGGCGAGCGAGCGTCCGTGGCGGTAGACCCGCTCGAACTCCGCGCTGTGCGATAGGCGTCCTCGGCGTGCAGCGTGGCCTGGCACTCGCGGCGCCGCCGTTCACGCCGACAGACGCTTGCGCCCCTTGTCACGCCGGCGCTTGAGGATCAGCCGTCCGCCGCGCGTGAGCATACGCGCGCGGAACCCGTGCGTGCGGGCGCGCTTGCGCTTCTTGGGTTGATAAGTGCGCTTCATCGGTCGTCTTCAATCGCGGCTGGGGCATCATCTGTATCGACACCGACTACGGCCCAGCCACCGCCAGTATAGAGCCGAGCCAGTACTCGGGCGTATCCACCGGCGAAGCTGAGCGGTGGCGCTGGTGGCGCGGAGCGCCACCGCAAGCGACCGCGGACGGTCGGTCAAAGAGACCACGCAGGATTTTCTCGCCAATTGCGTCGTCGCCGGTCGACAACGATCGGGGCCGCCCGCACTTCGGGTATATTTGGCCGCCCGGGCCGTTCGCGGCCCCCCCATCCAGATTTCCACCCCTCCACTTGGAGCTGATGGCTGCTGCCGTGAGCGCACTTCAAGAGCAGACCTGGTCGCAAATTCGATGCCGGCTAGAGGCGGTGGTGGACGAGACCACCTACCGTGTCTGGCTAGAGCCGCTGAGGCCACTGCGGATCGACGAGACCACGCTAGTCCTTGAAGCTCCCACACACACATGTGGCTGGATCCGCGAGCGCTTCGGAACGCTGCTGCGGACGTGCGCGGCCGCGGTGCTCGAGCGCGACGCCACAATCGAGATCGTGCCGGCGGCCGTCACCTCCTCGCCCCCATCCAACCGCAACGCTGGCGCGGCCAGCCCTACGCGGCGAGCGCGCCTGCACGCCCCAGCACGGGCGGTGCCACACGACGAGCGGCCGGTCCCCGCCCTCGACCATCGCCTCAACCCGCGCCTGACGTTCGAGCACTTCGTCATCGGCGACTCCAACCGCCTCGCCCACGCGGCCGCGCTGACCGTCGCCGAGCTTCCGGGACACGCCTACAACCCACTCTTCATCTGCGGGGCTCCAGGCATCGGCAAGACCCACCTACTGCACGCGATCGCCAACCTGCTCACCATTAGCAACCCCGGTCTCAGCGTCTGCACGACCACCGGCGAGGTGTTCACAAGCGAGTTTCAGCTCGCATTGGCCGGCGGCGACCGGCTGAGGGGCTTCAAGAGCCGCTTTCGCGAGCTCGACGTGCTGTTGCTCGACGACGTTCAGTTCCTCGAGCGCAAGGCGCGCACGGAGGAGGAGTTCTTCCACACCTTCAACACCCTCTACGAAGGCGGGGCGCAGCTGGTGCTCACATCCGACCGGCCCCCACGCAACCTGCAGGCACTCGAAGATCGCCTGCGCGAGCGCTTCGAGGCCGGACTGGTGGCGGACATCTCCCACCCGGATATCAACACTCGCCTCGCGATCCTCCGCAAGCGCGCACAGGACGACCGTATCGAGCTGGCCGACGACGAGCTTCTGCACGTGATCGCCCGCCGTGTCACGATCAACGTCCGAGCGCTCGAAGGAGCACTGATCAGAGTGGTCGCCTACGGGTCGCTGACGGGTCGCCCGCTCACCGCCGAACTCGCCAGCGAGGTTCTCGACGGCCTCTACCCGCAAACCCACACAGGCCCCCCGTCAATGGCTGAGATCCAAGCGGCGACCTGCCAGCACTTCAGCATCTCCCTTACCGAGCTGCTCTCCAGCTCACGAGCGGCACGAGTGGCCTGGCCGCGACAGCTAGCAATGTATCTGGCTCGAGAGCTGACAAGCAGCTCGCTGCCAGCCATCGGCCGAGACTTCGGTGGGCGCGACCACACCACGGTGATGCACGCCTTGAAGCGAGCTGAAGCGAAGATCCACTCGGACTCCCATTTGCAGGCAGCTGTGGACTCATTGCGCGAACAGCTCGCCCACAAGCACTCCTGACCGACCAACTTGCGACACTTCTCATTTCATCCACAGCGTCAGGCCAAACCAACAGCTCCAGCACTCGTGATCCACATCTCCACAGCTACTACTACTACTACTACTACTACTCAACCATTGCCAATGGAGCTATGAAGCTAT
>DATMMB010000179.1:0-10732 GCA_035569895.1 Solirubrobacteraceae bacterium
ATCGCCCGCACGATGAGGCGATCGCCCAGGGGCTTGAGCTTCATATTGATGAGACCTCCACTATCTAGAGAGTTCAATCGCGGCGCCTCCACTGGCGGTGCGCCCCTCGTTTTGGCACTCGTCTTGATTGAGTGCCAACAGCCAGCCACTATACCTGACCGCAGCTACAATTCAAGCGCCTACTGGCACTTTCTTGTCCAGAGTGCCAGACCGGGCTGCGAGCGGGTCAGTTCTGCGCCCCGCCGAAGCCCTTCATCGCCTCGGTCATCGGGCTGGGGGTGTCGAGGATCTGCGAGAAGCGCACGACCGTGACGATGTCGTCCATCGAGACGGGACGGCCGTAGATCTGGTCGAGGAACTTGATCAGCTCCTCGTGGCGGCGGAACTCGGGATTGTCGTGCTTGATGTCGCGCGGGGAGAGCTCGGCGAGCCTCATCACCTCGACCTGGTCGATCACCGCTTCGAAGATCCGTTCGCGGGGCGAGTACTGGTAGCCGATCGTGACGAGCACCGCCTGGTTCTTGCGGTACTTGCCCGACTTGTCGCCGAGGCGGATCGTGGCGGTCTTGCGCCCGCGCTTGAGCTCGTCGGCGAAGATCGTGGAGTAGAAGTTCAGAACCTGCACGGTGAAGACCTACCGGGAGGGTCTTGAGGGGAGGGGAGATGGGAGCCCGCCCGCCCAGGCCTGCCCTCCCCCGACCAAGACGTGGAGTAAGAGTTGAGCACCTGCACGACAGAGCAGGCTATACCCTCGTGGGGTCCTGCGCCGCGAGCGCGCGTGCGGCGATCTCGCGCTCGCCCTCGTAGGTGAGCTCCACGCACGCCTGCGCCAGCGCGATCCAACACACCTCCTCGACCTCGTCGTCGTGGTCGGAGGTGTCGCCGGCGAGATAGCGCAGCAGATAGAAGACCACCGACTTCGGCACCGCGCGACCTTCACGCCTGTACCAGTAGCGCACCTCCCCTAGCTCGCCGAGCGGCTCCGCGGAGACCCCGGTCTCCTCACGCACCTCGCGCAGCGCCGCCTGCAATGGAGTCTCGCCGGGGTCGAGGTGGCCCTTCGGCAGTCCGAGCACCCGCGAGCCGTCGGCGGCGCGGCGGCGCGGCACGATCACGAGCAGCTGCCCGTCGCGCACCACCGCCCCTCCCGCCGAATGCTCCAGCGGTCGTGCCGGGCCGCGTGGCGCCCCGCCACCCGCGTCGCGGCGACTACCAGAGGCCGCCCGCTGATGAGTTGGCGGCACATCGGAGGTCGGCCGCCGACGATCATCGCGCTCAGAAGACATACGAGTGCAACGCCTGTGGATCGTGCACCACCAGCCGGCCCCTTCCCTGCGAGATCACCCCGGCACGCTCCAGCACGGCGAGGAAGCGGCTGGCCGACTCGCGTGAGCTGCCGGCCAGCTTCGCGAGGTCGGCCTGAGTCGCGAGAATCGGGATATCCCGGACGGCGCCGTCCCGCACCGCGCGCGGTCCTTCGCGGCCTTGCTCGTCCGTCGGAGCGCCGTGCAGCTGTGCCTGCGCCACCAGCTCGCTCAGCGCCGACGCGACACGGCTCTGGACGGTTTGAAAGGAACGGCGGGCGAGGCGCTCGTTGGTGTCTCGCAGGCGCCGTGCGAGCGCGACCAGCAGGCGCATCGCGATCTGGGGATGATCGGCGAGCAGGCGGCGCATGTCCGGACCGAGCAGCGCCAGCACACTCGTCGGCGCGAGCGCCTCGACGGTGGCGGAGCGGCGCTCGTCCTCGAACAGCGCGAGCTCGCCGAAGATGTCGCCCGGGCCGAAGGTGGCGAGCGTGATCGTGCGCCCGTCGCCGTGCTCGCGCACCGCCCGCACGCGCCCATCGTGGACCACGTAGCAGGTGTCGCTCCGATCCCTCTCGCGGAACACCACCTCGCCAGCCACGAAGCTGCGCGGCACCGCCAGCTGCGCGAGGCGCTCGAGATCGGCGGCTTCGAGCGTCAAGAACACCGGCACGCGCGCGAGCAGCTCGACGACCTCCCCTGAGCTTGGCGCTCGCATCTCCAGGGGGATAGCACACCCGATCGCACCAAGGTGCGGCTGATGCCCTGCACCGGCGCTATCTTCACAAGATGATCGAGGTGCGGACCATGGTGTGGACGCTGTTGGCGTTCGGGGCGATGGCGACGGCGGGGAGCGCGCTTGCGCAGTCGCCCGCGAAAGCTCCGCGGCAACCCGAACTGTGGGCGACGGTGGATATCTGCAACGCACCCCACCACCCCGACACGATCGGCATACGCGGCTCGATGCCTGGCGACGGGCACGCCGGCGACACCTTGTACATGCGTTTCCTGGTGCAATCGCAGAACGCCACCACCAAGCGGTGGACCGATATCGGCAAGAACGGCGACTCCGGATTTGTGCCGATCGGGTCGGCGGCGGTCGCGCGCCAGGCGGGACGCACGTTCGAGCTCAAGTCGTCCACCACCAGCTACACGCTGCGCGGCGAGGTCGAATTCCAATGGCGCCGCGGAGATCGAGTGCTCCGTCGCGCGAGCATGCCAACCAGCGCAGGGCATGCGAGCCTAGCGGGCGCCGAACCGAAGGGCTACAGCGCCGCTACCTGCTTGCTGCCGTGAGCGAGCTACGACTTGAGGGGGCCGGGAGGGGGCCCAGGGGGAGGGCCAGCCCTCCCCCTGCCCACCGTTGGGCTACAGCGCCGCTACCTGCTTGCTGCCGTGAGCATCGAACAGCCGGGGATCGTTGGTGATGATCCCCGCCACCCCCATTGCGCTCAGCTGGGCCATCAGCGCGGCGTCGTCCACCGTCCACACATAAAGCTCGCCGCCCCCAGCCGCGACAGCGCGCACGAGCGCCGGGGTGACCAGACGCCAGTGCGCCATGATCGCATCGAAGCGCCGCGCACGTAGCGCCGCGAGCGCCCGGCGGGGTAGCAGCACGCGAAAGACGGCGAGCATCGCGAGCGCCGGCACCACCATCAGGCGGTCTTCGGTGTAGTCACGTCGCGCTCGCGGCACCGACCAGCCGACGCGCAGCGACGGCTCGAGCACGCGCATCGTATCGAGCTCCTTGGGATAGGTGCTGCTCACCAACGAGCGTCCGACCATCCCCGTCTCACGTAGCTCGCGCACCACGCGCTCGCCGTAGCCGGGCAGCTTCACGTCGACATCCAGCTCGACGCCGGCGTAGGCGGAGCCGCCGAGGTGCTCAAGTCCTTCGCGCAGCGTCAGCGGATCCGCAGTCTCGCGCAGCGCCCCGTAGTCGTGTGCGAGGAAGAGCTCGCCGCCGCCGTCCGGCCGCTCGCTGAGCACATCGAACTCGATCATGTCCACCCCCGCGCCCACGGCGGCCTCGAAGCTTGCGCGCGTGTTCCCGGGCGCGAGATGGGCGGCGCCCTTGTGTCCCACCCGGCGGGGTGCGGTGGTCGAGCCCGGGGCGCCCATCACAGCTCAGGATAGTGTCGATGCCGGCTGTCGATGTGGCCGGCACGCCCAAGAATTCCAGCGGCCTGCCGTCCCGCTCGCCACGCACACCGGCCGTCCCGATCGCCGCGGCGAATGGGCGCGCGCAGAAGGGCCTACGCCTCGCCGGCGAGGCTTCTGCGCGTAGCGTCGATCGTCTGACCGGCTGCTTTTGGCCCTACATACGGGGCTAGCACCAGGTACGCAAGGTGGTCGGTGAGCGACGGCAGGTAGCGCACACGCTTGCGCACCGCGTAGTTGCCGACGATCGCCCACAGACCGCCGGCCACCGCCTCGTGCGCAAGCAGCGGCGCGCGGCGCGGCTCGGGCGAGCCTTCCCGGAGGAGTGTGGCGAGCTTGCCCAGCGAGTTGCCGATGTTGTCGATCACCGCGGGACCGACTTCGTAGAGATCCTCGAACGCCATCCGCGTGAGCCCCGGATGCACGACGAAGTGCTCGATCGCAGCCTTGACACCAAGATAGGCGGCCTCCGACCAGGTGCTCGCACGGGCCGCCGCCGCAGCGATCACCTCGATCGTTTCGTCGACAAACTCGTCCACCGCCGCCAGGAAGCACTCCCGCTTGCTGGGGAACTGTTTGTGGAACGATTCGGTTGACATCCCCGCGAACTGCGCGATCTGGGGATCGGTGAGCTCTTGGTAGCCCTCGTCGAGCGTGAGGTGCACCACCGCGCCGAGCACGCGGGCACGCTTCTCGTCGCTTTCCAGGAAGCGCGCCGGCTCCGCCGGGCGATGCGGCGGCGGCGTGCGCGTGACCCCGATCCGGGCCGCCGGGGAGCGGTAGGCGCTGACCCAGTCGAGCAGTTCGTCGGTCAGCATCGGCAGCTCGGCGGCGCGATTGCTGCGCAGGCGCTCGAACATCATGTAGCGCCCGCCCCCGACGATCGCCTTGGGGCCCAGCGGCGGCAACTGCACGCCGTCGGGCGCCACCCTGAACCCGTCGGCCACCGCGCGCTCGAAGGCGATCGCCGAGCGCATCAGCCGTTCGCGGCTCTTCACCCCGAGGCCGAGCCCCTCGATCAGCACCAGGCGCGCGGACTTGGCGTTCCTGCACGCATCCTCCACGAGCGCCTGGCAGGCTCTGTGCACGCGGTTGGCCCAGCCGCGCTCCATCATCCATCCGTCCATCATCCGGCGCTTCGCACGCGCCACGGCGATGTCGTAGGTGCCGAGGAAGCAGTCCTCCTTGTTGGCGAACTGCTCGTAGAAGGCGCGCCGCGAGACGCCGGCCAGCGCGATCACGTGCGCCACCGTGGTTGCTTTGTAGCCCTGGCGGTGCACCGCCTCGATCATCGCGCCGAACAGGCGCGCTCGCTGGTGGCGGGCAACCGCGTCACGCCCCATGCCGTGTGGCCCGTGCGGTAGCCGGCGATACATGGCGCTCAGCTCCCTCTCGGTTCCGCTCATCCCCACACTTCCGACCATACAGGATTGCCCGAAGATTGCAAGTTAAAAATCGTGGGATCCATCCGACGTTTCCGACACATATCGACAGGTGTCGGACTGGCCAGATTGCCAATCTGTCCGAATAGATGCTTCGAGCGGTTATAGCGCGACGGCGCACGCGGCGCGACACCCGCGCGGGGTGGTGCGGGCCCTCAGCCCGCGAGCTCGACGCGGCGCGGCCCGATGCGGAAGCCGGCCCGCTCGAGCGCCGCCTCCCAGCGCGACCCGAGCACCGGCTCGCCGTCGACCCGCTCGAGTGCGATCCGCTCGCCGAGACGGCCGGCGCGGGCATGCTCGGCGAGCGCCGTCAGCGCCCGCTGGACGCGGGGGTCGTCCGGGCCGGCGGCGGAGAGTCCGGGCAGGTACGCGGTAGGTCCGGGCCGGTCGGCGACGGCCCGCGACTGGTCGCTGCCGCGTTCGAGCCGCCTCGCCGCACACGCGCTCGCGCCCACTTCACGCTCGGCCGGCGCCAGCACCCGCAACCTGCGCCCGCCGCGCTCCAGCTGGAGCACCGGCTGCGCATCCACCATCACCACGCTCGCCCCGCTCTGCCTGCGACCGACGGGTAGCCCGTGGTCGGGCCAGGGCAGCGCGGCGCCGTACGGCTGCGCCGGGTCATTGGCGGCGAGCACCAGCGGCTCGTCCCGCTCACGCTGCGCGCGCAGCCGCTCCACCGCGCCGGGCAGCGCGAACTGGGCGCCGCCGAGGCCCTCCACGAAGTAGCCGCGGCGGACCACGCCCAGCGTCTCCAGGCGGCACAGCTCGGGGTAGAGCGCGGCGAAGCCTCCGGGCACGCCCTCGGCGCGCACCGACTCCCGCGTGAGGATCCCGTGGCGCTCCAGCAGCAGCTCCGCGAGCGCTCGCCGACGCTCGGCGGGGGACTCCTCCTTACCGAGCAACGGCGCCGTGAGCGACCAGCGGCCCGGGGGGTGCGCGCTGCGGCGCGCACGGCGGGCGACGCGGCGGCGGCCGGCCGGCCACGCCGTGGGCGAGCCGTCGCGAGTCGATCCAACGGCGGGGCGCGGGAGGCGCAGCACGGCGAAGGCGTCATTGGTGACCTCTCCCGCCCACACGAGCGTCCAAAGCGCCTCGTGCAACTCGGAGGCGGGACACTCCACGTCGCCCAGGAGGTCCGTGAAGAAACATGCACCTTCATAGAGACGCGCGCGTACGCGCGCGCGTTGTAAGTAATCCCGATCCAGATGATCCGGATTCAGGTCCTCCCGGTCTTGATCCTCCCGCGCTTGCGCCGGCGGTTGACCGCGTGGTGCGGGCGGGCCGAGCAGGCCGACGTCCTCGCGGAAGCACAGCGCCACGCGGCCGTCGGCGCGGGGCGGGCGGGATCCCGCCCGCCCCGCGCCGACTCCAACCCACACGAGCTCTCCGCTGGCGCACAGCTCGTCCATCCAGGTCGTCGAGTATGCGCCGATGCGGCGTGGCAGCACATCGCGCTCCCACGTGCGCGGGGTGAGCGCGAGCCCCTGCAACGGCACGAGCGCCTCGCGCAACCGCTCGACGCCCGCGCCGGCCGCGCCGTGGCGATCCACCCCCTGCCACGCCGGCAGGAAGGTCGCGAACGTGCGCTGCTCGGCCGGCTCGATCTCGCTGCGCAGAGCCGCCAGCGAGGCCCGCCGCAGGCGGCGCAGCACCTCCACGTCGCACCACTCGCGCCCGTCGTCGCGCACAGCGGGACCGAGCACCCCGCCGATCCCACCCGCCACGCCCGCGGCTTCCTCCGAAACCCCGCCCGCCACGTCGCCCCTGACCCCGCCCGCCACGTCGCCCCTGACCCCGCCCGCAACGCCGCCCGCGACCGGCGGCGCGGCGGCGCGCAGCGCCGCCGGGTCGGGGTGCAGCTCCCCCCGGACGAGCGCTCCGGAGCGCTCCAGGGCGCGCAACGCCGACTCGACCACGGCGACACCGAGGCCGTAGCGGCGCGCGGGCTGCTCGCTGGTGAACGGCCCGCGCGTAGCCGCGTAGCGGCGCAGCAAACGCTCCAGGGCGTCGGGCACGTCCGCCAGGAAGGCGGCGGGCAGACCGCCCGGCGGGACCACGCCGAGCGCGTCGCGGTAGAGGCCGGCGTCGGCGGCGTCGATGTGGCGCTGCTCGCCGCCGACCCGCATGTGCACGGCGCGGCGCTCGCGCTCGAGCCCCGCCAGCAGGCCGGTCGCATCGACCCCGTCCAGCACCCGCGCCGCCACCTCGGCGGGGCCGAGGTCGCCGAGCAGGCGCAGCGTGTCGTGCAGCTCATCGCGCGTGGCGGCGCGGCGCAGCTCGTCGCGGCGCTGCAGCTGTGACTCCAGCCGCTGCAACGCACCGGGGTCGATCAGCTCACGCAGCTCCTCCTGACCGAGCAGCTCGCGCAGCAAATCGCGGTCGAGCGACAGCGCGGCGGCGCGGCGCTCGGCGTTGGGCGCATCCCCCTCGTACATGTAGGTCGCCACGTAGTCGAACAGCAGCGAGGAGGCAAAGGGCGAGGCGGTGGCGGTCTCGACCCCCACCACGCTCAGCTCGCGCCGGTGCAGCATCCCGAGCAGCTCGCGCAGGCCGGGCAGGTCGAGCACGTCGCGCAGGCACTCGCGGTAGGCCTCCAGCACGATCGGGAAGTCCTCGTAGCGGCGGGCGACCTCCAGCAAGGTCTGTGCCTTCAGGCGCTGCTGCCACAGCGGCGTGCGCTTGCCGGGGTAGGCGCGCGGGATCAAGAGCGCCCTGCCGGCGGCCTCGCGAAAGCGCGCACCGAACAGGGCCGAGCCGCCGAGCTCGCCCACCACCAGGTCTTCGAGCTCCTCAGGCTCGACCAGCACCAGCTCGAGCGCCTGCGCGGTGTCGAGCTCGTCGCCGTCGGGCAGGTGCACGATGATCCCGTCGTCGGAGAAGATCGCGTCGGCCTCCAGCCCCAGGCGCGCGCGGATGCGGGCCGACAGCGCGAGGCCCCAAGCGGCGTGGATGCGCCCGCCGTAGGGGGACAGCACGCACAGCCGCCAGTCGCCGATCTCGTCGCGAAAGCGCTCCACCACCACCGTGCGGTCGCTCGGCAGCACGCCGGTGGCGTGGAGCTGCTCGCGCAGGTACTCGAGCAGGTTGCGCGCGGCGCGAGGATCGAGGTCGTAGTCGCGCGCGAGCGTCTCGGGCGACTCTTCCACGGCCCAGCGCGCGAACGCGCCGATCGCCGCGCCCAGCTCTTTCGGCCGGCCGACGCCCTCCCCCTTCCAGAACGGCACCGCGCCCGGCGCGCCAGGCGCCGGTGTGACGATCACGCGGTCGCGCCCGATCTCCTGGATCCGCCACGCCGAGGCGCCGAGCAGGAACACCTGGCCGGGCCGCGCCTCGTACACCATCTCCTCGTCGAGCTCCCCCACGCGCCGCCCATCCGGCAGCGTCACCAGGTAGAGGCCGCGGTCGGGGATCGTGCCGGCGTTGGCGACCGCCAGCGCGCGGGCGCCCTTGCGCGGGCGGATCGCGCCCGCCACGCGGTCCCACACGATCCGCGGGCGCAGCTCCCCAAACTCAGCGGACGGATAACGCCCGCCGAGCATGTCGAGCACACCCTCCAGCTGACGGCGGGGCAGCTCCGCGTAGGAGTGGGTGCGCGCCAGGCGCCGCTGCAGCTCCTCCACGGCTAGCTCCTCCTCGGCGGCGGCCATCGCGACGACCTGCTGGGCGAGCACGTCGAGCGGGTTGCGCGGCACGACCGTCGGCTCGATCGCGCCCTCGCGCATGCGCTGCGCGAGCACCGCGCACTCCAGCAGGTCGGCGCGGAACTTCGGGAAGATCCGCCCGCGCGAGACCTCGCCGACGCCGTGGCCGGCGCGGCCGATGCGCTGCAGCCCGGCCGCCACCGACTTCGGCGACTCCACCTGCAGCACGAGATCGACGGCGCCCATGTCGATCCCGAGCTCGAGGCTGGAGGTGGCGACGATGCACGGTATTTCTCCCGCCTTCAGCAGCTCCTCCACCACGAGGCGCTCCTCGCGCGCGAGCGAGCCATGGTGGGCACGGGCGATCTCGCGGTGCGCCACCTGGCCGGTGCTCGCCGCAGCGCCACCCCTCCCCTCCTCCTCCCCTTCCTGCTCACGCGCGGCGAGCTCGTTCAGGCGCAGCGCCAGGCGCTCGGCGGAGCGGCGGTTGTTGACGAACACGATCGTCGAGTTGTGCGCGCGGATCAGGCGCAGCAGCTCGGGATAGATCGCCGGCCAGATCGAGCCGTGCAAGGGCTGGTCGGAGTCGCCGTGGATGTGGCCTGGAGGGTGGCGCAGCCGGCCGGAGGCCGGCGAGCCGGGCCCCTCCCCCTTGTCGTGCAGCTCGGTCATCGACTCGACCGGCACCTGCACCTTCACGTCGAGCGGCTTACGCACGCCGGCGTCGACGATCGTGCACTTGCGCTCGGGGCCCACCAGGAAGCGCGCGACCTCCGCCAGCGGGGTCTGCGTCGCCGACAGCCCGATGCGCTGCGGCTCGCGGCCGGCGGCGTCGCGCACGAGCGCATCGAGGCGCTCGAGCGTCAGCGCCAGATGCGCGCCCCGCTTGGTCGCCGCCACCGCGTGGATCTCGTCGACGATCACGAGCTCCGCGCCGCGCAGGATCTCCCGCGCGCGCGAGGTGAGCATCAGGTGCAGCGACTCCGGCGTCGTGATCAGGATGTCGGGCGGTTTTTTGAGCATCGCCTGGCGCTCGCGCTGGGGCGTGTCGCCGGTGCGGATCGCCACGCGCACGTCGGCGCCGATGCCTTTCAACGGCGCGCGCAGGTTGCGCTCGATGTCGTAGGAGAGCGCCTTCAGCGGCGACACGTACACCACGCGGACGCGGCACTCCTGCTTCGCGGCCGGCTCCGCCAGCAGGCGGTCGAGCGCGCACAGGAATGCGGCGAGCGTCTTGCCGGAGCCGGTCGGCGCCGCCACCAGCACGTGCTCCCCGCGGGCGATCGCCGGCCACGCCTGCGCCTGCGCGGGGGTGGGCTGGGCAAACGCCGCCTCAAACCATTTGAGCACGCGGGGGGTGAACAGCGACAGAGACATTCAGGCGAGGCTAGCGCGCGTGAAAACTCCTCGCCACACACCCCGAAACGCCCCGTGTTTCCAGTACCCTCGCCTATATGAGCCACTCGAAGCTCGACCTCGACCAAGGGCTCGTCGAGTCCTGCCGCCAGGCCGCCGCCAGAATCGCGGCGGACGTCGGCGAGCAGCTCGCCGGCATGACGAGCGTCGCGGTGGAGCGCACCGTCGCGCGGCTGTTCGGGATCGACGGCGCCAACGAGCTCGGGGCGCCGCTGCCGAACGTGGTGGTGGATCACGTGCGCGCGGGCGGCGGGCTCGGCAAGGGGGTCGCCCACTGGATCGCCAACGCGATGATCCACGTGGAGGGGACTGACCCACCACCCGCCCAGACGGGTGCGCCGAGTGAGCCGAGCGGCACGGCGGGCGCCCAGCGGATCGCGCAAGCCGTCGAGGAGGGCACGCTCGACCTCTGCGCGCTGGCGCTCGCGCCCGAGGGCGCGATCCGCGAGCGCGCGCGCGCGGAGCTGGAGCACGCCGTGACGGCGATCGACGCGCGTATGGAGACCCGCCGCGCACTGCGGGAGCACCTCGGCGAGAGCCCGCCGCCGCTGCGCTACGTGCTGACGGCGACCGGCAACGTGTACGAGGATGTCGTCCACGGCCTCGCCGTCGCCGAGGCCGGCGGCGACATCGTCGCGGTGATCCGCTCCACCGCGCAGAGCCTGCTCGACTACGTCCCCTACGGCCCCACCACCGAGGGCTACGGCGGCACGTTCGCGACGCAGGCGAACTTCCGGATCATGCGAGAGGCGATGGACGAGTGGTCTGA
>DATMMB010000180.1:0-5878 GCA_035569895.1 Solirubrobacteraceae bacterium
CTCTCGGGGCACAGGCAAGACCTCGATGGCGAAGATCCTCGCCGCCTGCCTGAACTGCGAGCACGGACCCACGGTCGAGCCGTGCGGGCGCTGCGAATCCTGCCGGGCGATCGCAGCCGCGACCTCTCTCGACGTGATCGAGATGGACGCCGCCTCCAACAACTCCGTGGATGACATCCGCGAGCTGCGCGAGAGCGTCGCCTTCGCGCCGGTGAGCGGGCGCAGCAAGGTGTACATCCTCGACGAGGCGCACATGCTTTCGCAGGCGGCGTGGAACGCGTTCCTGAAGACGCTCGAGGAGCCGCCGCCGAACACCGTGTTCGTGCTGGCGACCACCGAGGCGCAGAAGGTGCCGGCGACGGTGGTCGACCGCTGCCACCGCTTCGACTTCCAGCGCCCCACCGTCGAGCAGATCGCGGGCGTGGTGCGCCGCGCGGCCGACGCGGAGGGGATCGAGCTCGCGCCCGAGGTGGCGGCGGCGGTGGCGCGCGCGGCCACCGGCAGCTTCCGCGACGCGCTGGGCACGCTCGAGCAGCTGCTCGCCTACAGCGATGGGCCGATCGCGCTGGAGGACGCGCTGGCGGTGCTCGGCGTCACCGACGCGCGGCTGCTGGAGGAGACGATCGACGCGGTGCACGCCGGCGACGCCCGCGCGGCGCTGCTGGCGGTCGCGCGCTGCGCGGAGGGCGGTCGCGACGCCGGCGCGTTCGCCGCCGACCTGGAGGCGCGCGCGCGCGACCTGCTAGTGGTGGGCACGCTCGGCGAGGTGCCCGCCGAGCTCTCCGCCACGGCGGATGCCGACGCCAGCCTGCGCGCGCAGGCTGAACGAGTGGGGCAGTCGACGGCGGTGCGCCTGCTCGAGCAGCTCGGCGGAGCGCTGGAGGCGGTGAAGGCCGGCGGGGAGCCCCGCACGCAGCTCGAGCTCGCCTTGGTGAAGGCGGCGCGGCCGGACACCGAGGGCTCGCTGCCCGCGCTGCTGGCACGCATCGAGCGGTTGGAGGGACGGCTGTCTGATGGAGAGGGAGGAGGGGAGGGCGGGTCGGCGCGGTCGGCCGACGCGCCCGCGGCTGGCGCCAGCGCGCCGATCGACGAAGTGGTGGGCGATGGCGCGGCGGTGACGCACCCCGCGGACGCGCTGTTGGTGGGGGCGGTGACCGAGCAGCCCCCCGAGCCCCCGCCGGCGCCGAGCGAGGAGCCCCCGCCGGCGCCGACCGAGGAGCCTGAGCTGGTGGAGGACGTGGACGACCTCGACACGCTGTGGCCGGCGGTGATGGAGCTGGTGGGTGCCGAGAACAAGCTGCTGAGCGCGGTGCTCGCGGACTCGCGGGCGGTGGCGCTGCGCGGCGAGGAGCTGATCGTCGCGTTCGCCGCGAGCGCGTCGTTCCTGAAGAAGAAGGCCGAGGACAACGCCCATCGGGCGACGGTGGGCGAGGCGCTGCGCACGCTCACCGGACGGCGGCTGCGTGTGGCGTATGAGCTGCGCGAGGAGCTGCCCCCACCGCTCGGGAGCGCCGCCGAGCTGGTGCCGCGCACGGAGGAGGAGTGGGTGGCGCGCTTCAAGGAGGAGCTCGATGCCGAGGAGCTCGATGCCGAGGAGCTGGATGAGGCGGGGGAGGAGTCGCACGACGCGAGCGCCGCCGAGGAGCCGCCGGCGGAGGGAGCGGCGCGGCTGGTGAACGCCGGCGAGGGGTAGAGTGGACAGATGCCCCCCCAGAAGCGACCCAACATGCAGCAGATGCTCCAGCAGGTGCAGCGGATGCAGCGTGAGATGGAGCAGGCGCAGGAGGCGCTCAAGCAGGAGGTCGTCGAGGGCAGCGCCGGCGGGGGCATGGTGAAGGTGCGGATGTCGGGCGATCTGCAGGTGAAGGAGGTCGCGATCGACCCCGACGTAGCGGATCCAGGGGATGTGGAGATCCTCGGCGAGATGGTGGCGGCGGCCGTCAACGAGGCGCTGCGCGCCGCCCAGGAGCTCGCGGCGGAGCGCATGGGCGGGGCGACCGGGGGACTCGACCTCGGCGCGCTCGGCGGGCTGGGCCTGCCGGGTCTGTGAGCACCGAAGGTGCGGTCACGGCGGCCTCGATAGCCGCCGTCCCAATCGGCAACGCCGACTGGATGGAGGCGGGAGCATGAGTTCCTTCGCGCCTCCCGTCCAAAGGCTGGTCACCGAGCTCGCGAAGCTGCCGGGGATCGGCAACCGCACGGCGCAGCGCCTCGCCTTCCACATCCTGCGCGCCTCGACAGAGGACGCCACCGCGCTCGCGCAGGCGATCCTCGACGTCAAGGAGCGGATCGGGCTGTGCGAGGTGTGCTTCAACCTCACCGACGAGTCGCGCTGCCGCATCTGCCGCGACCCGCGCCGCGACCACGGCGTGATCTGCGTGGTGGAGGAGCCCTCGGACGTGATCCCGCTGGAGCGCACCCACGAATTCGACGGCGTCTACCACGTGCTCGGCGGCGCGCTTTCCCCGATCGACGGGGTGGACCCCGAGGACCTGAAGATCGCCGACCTGTACGCGCGGGTGACGGCGGCCGCCGCGGCCGGCGGCCACGGCGCGGCGGCCGGCGCCGCTGGCGCGCAGGCGGAGCCTGGCGCGGGCGCATCGACTGGTGTGGGCGGTGACGCGGGCGCGGCGAGGAGCGCGGGCGGGGAGGGGGATGCGCCGGTGGCCGTCAGGGAGGTGGTGCTCGCCACCAACCACACCACCACCGGGGAGGCGACTGCGCTGCACATCGCCCGCGAGCTGCACGAACGCGCTCCGCAACTGCGCGTCACCCGCCTGGCGAGCGGGCTGCCGGTGGGCGCCGACCTCGAGTACGCCGACGAGGTGACGCTCGGCAAGGCGCTCTCAGGGCGCCGCGCGCTGTAGCCATGTCGTCGGGCGCCGACGCGAGGCGGGACGCTCAGGGCGCCGCGCGCTGTAGCTGCGGCTCGCCTTCCGGCACCGCCGCAGCGTCCGTCCGCGCGTAAGGGTCCTCCTGCAGTTCGCGCACGAGCGTGTCGGTGACGGCTTCGTCGAGCTCCGCGCGCTTGGGCTCACGCTGCTCGGCGTGCTCCTGGCGCAGCTCGGGGACGATCGCGTCGAGCTCGAACGACGCCCAGCACGCACGCGCGAGCTCGTGCCCGTGGTTGGCCCAGGTGGCGTTGATCACCTTGAAGCCGCGCGTCTGCAGCCATTCGACCGCCGGCAGGTAGTCGGTGTCGCTGGAGACGAGGATCGCCGCGTCGAACGCACCCTCTCCCGCGAGCGACAACAGGCCGGTGACGATCGCTGTGTCGACGCCTTTCTCGGTCGACCAGCGCAGCGTCTCCTCGCAGTGCGGGCAGCGCTCGATGCTCTGCTCGCACGCCCGGCAGTACACCGATCTCGGTTTGGAGCGGCGCACACGCGTGGTGACGCGAAAGCGCGGCTGCTTGTCGAGGAAGGCGTCGAACCAGCCCTTCAATCTGCGGCCCGACTCGTCCTCGTCGTAGGAGGCGTACACGAGCGTCTCCTCGAGGTGCAGCGTGTCCTCGAAGCTGCTCTGCTGCAGCAGCCGCTCGCTCTCCGCCAACAGCGCTGAGGGGACCCGCGTCCAGTCGATTCTGTCGCCCCCGGCGCGGTTACGCCACTGCAGCGAGAAGTTCCAGAAGTCGATGAAGATGCTCGTGCGGTAGGCCATACGCGCCCCCTGTCGGGTCGAGGCGAGGGCTCGGCGCCAGCCCGATCGCGACCCGACGGGCCGCGGGCGGCCGGCGGTGCGCCAACCCTCTCCGTAGTGGTTGCTAATTGACACGTTAGAACGTCGGCGGCCGAGAACAGGTTCAAACCGTGTTCGCAGGCCGTATCCTGCTCGGCGTGTCGGAGATCGTGGTGATGAAGTTCGGCGGCACCTCCGTCGCCGACGCCGAGCGGATCAAGCGCGCCGCGCGGCGGATCGTGGAGCGCCGCGAGAGCGGCGCGAACGTGGTGGCGGTGCTGTCGGCGCGCGGCAAGACCACCGACGAGCTGATCGCGATGGCCGAGGAGGTCTCCTCCGCGCCCGACCCGCGCGAGCTGGACATGCTGCTGTCGGCCGGCGAGCGCATCAGCTGCGCGCTGTGCGCGATGGCGATCCGCGACCTCGGTCACCGCGCGATCTCGCTCACCGGCTCGCAGGCGGGGATCGTCACCGACAGCTGGCACACCAGCGCGCGGATCATCGAGGTGCGCGCCGACCGCGTCAAAGAGGCGCTGCGGGAGGACCACATCGTGCTGATCGCGGGCTTCCAGGGAGTCGCGACCACCACGCAGGACGTCACCACGCTGGGGCGCGGCGGCTCGGACACGACCGCGGTCGCGGTCGCCGCCGAGCTTCGAGCGGAGGTGTGCGAAATCTACACCGACGTCCCCGGCGTGTTCAGCGCCGACCCGCGGGTGGTGCCCGACGCGCGCAAGCTGGACGTGGTCACGTTCGAGGAGATGCTGGAGATGGCATCCTCCGGCGCGGGCGTGCTGCAGTTGCGCTCGGTGGAGTACGCGCGCAACCACGGCGTGCGCATCCACTGCCGCTCATCGTTCGACGACCGTCCCGGCACCCTAGTGGTGTCGGAAGGAGAGAATATGGACCCTGCCGAGAAACCCGTCGTAACCGCCGTCACATACTCGACCTCGGAGGCGATGATCACGCTGAACGACGTCCCCCACAGGCCGGGCATGGCGGCCCGCATCTTCACGGCGCTCGCCGACGCTCGCGTGGAGGTGGACATGATCGAGCAGAACCTGCCGAGGGCGGAGTTCGCGATAATCTCCTTCACGATCCCCCGCGACCGCGTGCGCGACGCATGCACGGCGCTCGAGCCGCTGACGGGCGAGGTGTTCGCGGAGCTGGTCCCCAACGAGGACGTCGGCAAGGTGTCAATCGTCGGCGGCGGCATGCGCACGTACCCGGGCGTGGCGGCGAAGGTGTTCAATGTGCTCGCCGCCGAGGGCCTCAACCTCAAAATGATCACGACCTCGCCGATTAGGATCTCGAGCGTGATCCCGTGCGACCGCATGGACTCGGTCGTGCGTGCGCTGCACGCCGCCTTCGAGCTGTCCGGTCCGGACACGATCCGCGTCGAAGAGACCTTCCAGCCTCAGGTGGCGGAGTAGCCCCGCCGACTGCCTCTGCGCCGAGGGGCCGGCCGGCGCGTCGACGGACGCGAGGATGCCGCGAGCGGCGGCGTGTGCCGGCGCTCAGCCCGCCGAGGCCGTGGCGAGGAGCGGCCCCAGCCGGGGCTCGTGCCCATACAGCTCAAACGCCCTGAAGCCGGCGAACGTCTTGTGCTCGGAACCGTGGAAGTCCGAGGACCCAGTGGTGAGCAGGTCGCGCTCCTCGGCGATCGCGCACAAAAGCTCCACCTGCGCGGCGGTGTGCGTCGGGTAGAAGGCCTCCACGCCGTCCACCCCCAGCGACGCGAAGCGTTCCAGCATCGCGCGAACCGTCTCCGGCTCCTGCACGTCCCAGAAGGGGTGCGCCCACACCGCCACGCCGCCGGCGGAGTGGATCAGCTCGATCGCTTCGGCGACGGTGGGGCGGCTGCGGGCTACGTAGGTGGGGGCGCCGGGCACCAGGTAGCGGGGGAACAGCTCTTTGAGGGTGCCGATCCCCTCCGCCTCGATGCGCGGCGCGTTGGCGGGGTGGGAGAGCAGCGCGTGCGCGAGGTGCGGGCGCCCGAGCGGGTCGCCGGCTGCCGCGCGGCGGCGCAGATCGGCGTCGTTGAGCTGAAAGCCCTCCGCGCGCAGCCGCCCGGCCATCGCCCAGATGCGCCGCTCGCGGTCGCCGCGCAGGTCGGCGAGCGTGGCGGCGAACGCGGGGTCGCAGTGGTCGATGCGGTAGCCGAGGATGTGCAGCTCCTCGTAGGCGTCGTCCACCGAGG
>DATMMB010000181.1:0-8821 GCA_035569895.1 Solirubrobacteraceae bacterium
CCGCTGCAACGCGGCGCGGCGGATCGCCATGTTCGCCCCCCACGCATACCGCACGCGGTCGGTGTCGTGCGCCCCGAGCTCGAGCGCGGTGATCGGCGGCGGCTCGCGCCCGCACGAGCGCCTGCCCCAGCCGCCCTGGCCCTCCAGGCGCGGGTGGATCGGGCCGGCGAGCACCTCCGCGCCGGGGTGCTCGCGGGCGGCGTTCAGCAGCGCCCGCAGCCAGCCGGGGGCGACCTCGACGTCGTCGTCGACGAACACAACCAGCTCGCCCGTCGAGTGCGCCACGCCCGTGTTGCGCGCCGCGTTCAGCCCGCGCGGCGCCCCGTGGGCGAGGTGGTTGGCGCCGAAGCGCTCCGCCAGCGTCCGGGTCCGCGGGGAGGGCCGATCGTCCTCCACCACCAGCAGCTCGGCGCCGACGGCCTGCGCCTGGGGGGCGATCGAGGCGAGCGCCACCTCCAGGTAGTCGGGCCGCGCGCGGGTGGGGATGACGACCGAGGCGGTGGGGATGTGAGTGGCGATCTAGCTGGGGGGTCGTTGAGAATGTTCTCGACGCGAATACTCACATTGAGAGTATTCGCGTCGCGACCATTTTAATGTTTGCTACGAGGGTGGCGCAGCCGGCCGTCAGGCCGGCGAGCCGGGCCCCTCGTTTTTCAGTCCAATGATCCTGTTCCTGCACAACCGCTACCGCATACCCGGCGGCGAGGAGCGCGTCGTGGACGACCTGCTGTGGCTGGTGCGCGAGCACCTCGGCGAGCCTGCGGAGCTGCTCGCCCGCGACTCCCACGACACGGTCCGCGCGCGCGCCGCGGCGGGCCTGTTGCGCGGCGGTCTGCGTCCGGACGACGTGGGGGAGGCGGTGCGGCGCACGGGGGCGCGGGTGGTGCACGCGCACAACCTCCACCCATCGTTCGGTTGGCGTGCTTTGGCGGCCGCGCGCGCGGCGGGTGCGCGAGTGGTGCTGCATCTGCACCAATATCGCCTCGTGTGCGCCGTCGGCGTGTGCTTCACGGGGGGTAAGGAGTGCGTGCGCTGCCACGGGCGCAACACCCTCCCCGGCGTGCTGCGCAACTGCCGCGGCGCCCGCGCCGAGGCGCTCGTGTACGGGTCGGCCCTCTCGCTGTGGCAGCGCCGCATGGTGGAGCACGCCGACGCGGTGGTGGCCCCCAGCGATTTCGCGCGCGCGCGGCTGCGCGAGCTGGGCGCGTCGCTGCCGTGGGAGCGCGTGCACGTGCTGGCGCCGCCGGTGCGGGCGTTGGAGGACGGCGTACCCGCCCGGCGGGGTGCGCCGATGCCGACACCGGCCGGCGAGGCGATGCTCGACGATCAGGAGGCCGACCGGTGCTCCTCGCTCGATGCGACCGCCTCCACACCCTCCGAGGGGTATGCGCTGATGGTGGGGCGTCTCTCGCCGGAGAAGGGCGTCGAGGTGGCGATCGAGGCGTGCCGGATCGCCGGTGTCCCGCTGGTGGTGGCGGGCGCCGGTCTGGACGGTGACGAGCAGGGCATCGGCGACGCGGGGGTGCGCTTCCTCGGCCGCGTCGATGAGGCGCGCCTGGCGCAGCTGCGGGCCGACGCTGCGCTTGCGTTGATGCCGTCTCGCTCGGCCGAGACCTTCGGCCTGGCGGCCGCCGAGGCGATGGCCGCCGGCCTGCCGGTGGTAGGAAGTCGCATCGGCGCGCTCCCGGAGCTGCTCGAGGAGCAGGCGCTCGCGCCGCCCGGCGACGCGCCCGCGCTCGCGGCGGCGATCGCGCGCGCGCTCGCCGACCCGGCGGCCGGCGAGCGCGCGCGGGAGCGGGTGCGGACGATCTGTGCACCGGAGCGCGTGGCGGCCGCGCTGGCTGAGATCTACGCGGCAGCCGAGGCCACCCGGCCCGCGTGAGGCCCGTCCCGCCCGCGGCTTACACTGACCCGCAATGACCACCGTCGGCATCGTCGGGCTGGGCTACGTCGGGCTGCCGCTGGCGGTGGCGTTCGCGCAGGAGGGCTGCGAGGTGATCGCGGTGGACGTCGACGCCGCCAAGGTGCGCGCGATCGACGCCGGCGAGTCATACGTCGAGGATGTCCCCTCCGCGCGGCTCGCCGAGGTGGCCGCGCGCATCCACGCGGGCACCCGCTACGCGCCGTTGGCGCGGGCGGACGCAGTGCTCGTGTGCGTGCCGACGCCGCTCACCCGCAACCGCGAGCCCGACCTCGGCCCGCTGCTCGACGCCACGCGCGCCTTGGCGAAGATGCTGCGCGCGGGGCAGCTGGTGGTGCTCGAGTCCACCACCTACCCCGGCACCACGCGCGAGCGGATGCTGCCGATCCTCGAGGAGTCGGGGCTCGCCGCCGGCGAGGACTTCCACCTCGCCTTCTCCCCCGAGCGCGTCGATCCTGGGCGCACCGACTTCACGCTGCGCAACACCCCGAAGGTGGTGGGCGGTCTCACCGAGGCGTGCGCGCGGCGCGCCGCGGAGCTGTACGGGATGGTGTGCGAGCGGATCGTGCCGGTGTCGAGCCCGGAGGCGGCGGAGCTGACGAAGCTCCTGGAGAACATCTTCCGCTCGGTCAACATCGCGCTCGTCAACGAACTGGCGATGCTCACCGACCGCATGGGGATCGACATCTGGGAGGTGGTGGACGCCGCCGCCACCAAGCCCTACGGCTTCATGCGCTTCGAGCCCGGCCCCGGCATGGGCGGGCACTGCATGCCGGTCGACCCCTTCTACCTCAGCTGGCGCGCGCGCGAGTTCGACATGACCACCGAGTTCATCGAGCTCGCGGGCAAGGTCAACCAGCAGATGCCCTACCACTGCGTGATGAAGGCGCAGCGCGCCCTCAACGACGAGGGCCTCGCCGTGCGCGGCGCGCGGATCGCGGTGCTCGGCGTCAGCTACAAGCCCGGCGTCGGCGACATGCGCGAATCACCCGCCTTGAAGATCCTCGCGCTGCTGCGCGGGCTCGGCGCCGAGCTCGCCTATCACGACCCCCACGTTCCAGCGCTGCCCGCGCTCGGCCTGCACAGCCTCCCGTTGGAGGAGGCGCTCGTCGACGCCGACCTCGCCCTGATCGTCACCGCCCACCCGACGGTGGATCACGCGCTGGCGGCGGAGCGGGCGCGCGTCGTGGTCGATCTGCGCGGGGTCACGCGCGGGGCGCCGGCGGCGAACACGGTGCGGCTCTAAAGGCATCATCGAAGCGCTGCGCACGGCGCCGGGGTAGGATGCCCCGGCCGCGCCGGCCCTCTCGAAGCCGCCCGGCTGCGCGGACGATCCCCAAGAAAAGCCCTTATGAGCGCGATCGAGCAATCTCGTCTCGCCCCTGACCCGCGCGGGCCGGGCCTGCTGCTCGGCGAGGACGTGCAGATCGGCGAGGGCGTGACGTTCGGCGCGCACGTGGTGGTGCACGCCGGCACCGCGATCGGCGCCGGCTGTCTGATCGAGGATCACGCCGTGCTCGGCAAGCGCCCGCGCCTCGCGCGCTCGAGCTCCGCGCGCGGGGATGTCGGGCCGCTGCGGATCGGCAAGCGGGTGACGGTGTGCGCCGGGGCGGTGGTGTTCGCGGGCGCGCGCATCGGCGATGAGGCGATCCTCGGCGACCAGTCCTACGTGCGCGAGCGCTCCACCGTCGGCGCCGGCTCCGTCGTCGGGCGCGGCAGCGTGATCGACAACGACGTGGTGGTGGGCACGCGCGTGAAAGTGCAGACGAGCGTTTACCTCACCGCGTTCACGGTGGTCGAGGACGACGTGTTCGTGGGGCCCGGCGCGACCACCACCAACGACGACACGATGGCCCGCCACGACGACTCCGCGCCGCTGCGCGGCGCTTTGCTGCGACGCGCCTGCCGCGTCGGCGGCGGCGCGGTGCTCACCCCCGGCGTCGAGATCGGCGAGGAGGCGTTCGTCGCCGCCGGCGCGGTCGTCACCCGCGACATCCCACCGCGCGGGGTGGCGATCGGCGTGCCCGCGCGGGTCGTGCGCGAGGTGCCGCCCGAGGATCTGCTCGAGCGCTGGCGTTAGGGCTGGGCCGTTAGGTCGAGCGCATCAGCCGCCGTGGCGGCCGCCGCGCGCGCGTGCCATTCGCGCAGGAACGTCTCGGTCGCGGCCACGTCGAGCGGGCGCGCGAACAGAAAGCCCTGGCCGCTGTCGCAGTCTTGCGCGCGCAGCAGCGTGAGTTCGTGCTGCTGCTCGATGCCCTCGGCGAACGTCTCGATCGACAGCGCCTTGCCGAGCTGCACGAGCGTGTGGATCAGCGTCTCGCCCTCCTGGTTGTGGTGCAGCCCGGTGATAAACGAGCGGTCGATCTTCAGCGCGTCGACGGGGAACTGCTGCAGGTGGGCGAGCGAGGAGTAGCCGGTGCCGAAGTCGTCGATCGCGATCCGCACGCCGAGCTGCTTGATCGCGCTCAGCCGGCGGACGGTCTCCTGCACGTTGCGCATCAGCGTCGTCTCGGTGATCTCGATCGTGAGCGCCACCGGCTCCAGGCCGCTCTCCTGCAGCGCGCCCTCGACGTCGGCGATCAGCCCGTCGGTGTCGAGCTGGCGCGCGGACACGTTCACTGCCATCCTGATCGGGTAGCCCGCCCGGCGCCACGCCGCGCCCTGGTTGCACGCCCGCCCGAGCACCCAGCTGCCGATCTCGATGATCAGCCCCGTCTCCTCCAGCAGCGGGATGAAGTCGTCCGGCTGCACGATCCCGCGCCGCGGGTGCTTCCAGCGGATCAGCGCCTCCACGCCGTTGGGGGTCATGTCGCCGAGGTCGAACGTCGGCTGGTAGTCGAGGTAGAACTCGTCGTTGGCGAGCGCTTCGCGCAGGTCCATCTCCAGCTCCATCCGGCCTTTGATCGTGTCCTGCATGTCGCTCTCGAACACCGCGTAGCGGTTCTTGCCGTCCCACTTGGCGCGGTACATCGCGATGTCGGCCTCGCGCAGCAACTCCTCCGCGCAGGCGCGCTCGCCGAGGGCGATGCCGATGCTCGCGGTCACCGTCACGCGCGTCTGGCGGTCCTCGCCGAGCTTGAACGGCAGCTTGAGCGCCTCCAGCAGACGCTCGGCGATCAGCTCCGGCCCGGCCCCCAGCGAGAGGTCCTCGGAGATCACCACGAACTCGTCGCCGCCGAGTCGCCCGAGCGCGTCGGAGCCGCGCACCACCCCGTCCAGCCGCGCGGCGACCGCCCGCAGCAGTTCGTCGCCGACGGCGTGGCCGAGGCTGTCGTTGATGCTCTTGAAGTTGTCGATGTCGATGAACAGCGCCGCCATCTGCGTCTGCTTGCGGCGCGCGCGCCCGAGCATCTGCTCGACACGGTCTTTGATCAGCGTGCGGTTGGGCAGCCCCGTGAGCGCGTCGTGGGTCGCCATGAACGCGAGCTCGCCCTCGCGTTTGGCGAGCTCCTCGTCGGCGCGCCGGCGCTCGGCGTCGAAGCACTCCGCCATCCGCACGAAGCTGAACTCGAGGCTCAGCTGCAGGATGTGCAGCGCCTCCGTCAAGGCCTCGGCCGAGGCTCCCAGCTGTGCGGCGCTCTCGCGCAGCACATCCACCATCGAGTTGCGCCACATCAGGCAGCGCCGCGTCACCTCGTGCAAGGACGCCGCGCGGTGTGCCGCCAGCTCGCCGAAGATGCGCCACGTCTCCTCGCCGGCCTCGCGCGCGACCGCGAGCCCTTCGCCCACCATCCAGCGCGCGACCGCCACCGTGGAGCTGCGGCCGAGCCGTTCGAAGCTCTCCTGCACGAGCGCGTCGACCTCGTGCCCCGGTCCGGTGCTGCGCGCCACCGTCAGCTCGAGCACCTCGTCGGCGCGCGCTTTCAGCGCCTCCCCGAGCCGCGGCAGATCCGCCGCCGGCTGCTCGCCGGGAACGCTCGGCGGCACCGGCGCCCTGACCTCATCCAGCTTGCGCGCACGCGCGTCCTCCGACATGTGGCACCGATGATCGACAGCCAGCGACAATCCATGAGCTTGGAACGTTTCCTTGCGCAGCTTCTCATTTGATGATCAGGATCTGCGGGTGGGTGGCGAGCAGCGTCTGCTCGAACACGTAGTTGAATGTGCCAAACGCGAGGAACGAGGCGACCACCGCCTGGTTGACGGCGCGGCCGACGCCCTCGGCGCCGCCGGAGGCGGTGATGCCCTTGTAGCAGCAGATGATCGAGATCATCGCCCCGTACAGCGTGGCCTTCAGCACCGAGCCCCACATGTCGGTGATGTCGGCGTTGGCGAAGAACGTGTTCCAGAACGGCCCGAGCGGGTAGCCGTTGACGAGCTCGGCGAGCAGCCCGCCGAAGATCCCGAACAGGATCGCGTAGATGTTGAACAGGCCGGTCGTCAGCATCAGCGCGAGGAACCGGGGCACCACGAGGTTCTTGATCGGGTCGACGCCGAGCACCTGCAGCGCGTCGAGCTCCTCGCGGATCTTGCGCGCGCCGAGGTCGGCGGTGATCGCGGTGCCGGCCACGCCGGCGACGATGATCGCGGTGACGAGCGGTCCGAGTTCGCGCACCGCCGCCAGCACAAAGAAGCCGCCGAGCCGGTCGAGCGCGCCGAACAGTATGGCGAAGTTGGCGCCCTGCACGCCGGGCGCCGCATAGTCGATTGCGATCGCCGACACCATCAGCGGAAACCAGCAGAGGCGCAGCACGAACAGAAACTGTGCGACAAACTCGCCGCCGTACGGATAGGGGGGGCGCAGCGCGCAGGAGATGGTGCGCCTCGTGAGCAGCACCACGTCCCCCACTTCCTCGAGTCGATTGGCTGGCCGCCGCCAGATCATTGCGCCAGTATACTAGTTCACTAGATGACTGGCCATGCGCTCGCTGAAATCGCTACCGTAGTGGTGTGACGAGCCAGCCTGACACCGGGGGTATGGGCGGGATCGACTTTGCGATCGATCGCGGGGCGGAGGTGCCGATCGGGGTGCAGCTGGCGTGGGCGCTGCGCACGCGCATCCAGGACGGCCGCCTGGCGCCCGGGGAGCGCCTGCCGGGACTGCGGGATCTCGCCCAAGAGCTGAAGATCAACGCCAACACGGTGCGCGCCGTCTATCAGCGGCTCGAGCACGAGGGGATGATCGAAAGCCAGCAGGGCAGCGGCACGTACGTCGCCGACACCGCCCACCATCGGCGCTCCGCCGCGGGCGCGATCGCCGCGTCGGCCGCCAGCGAGGCGCGCCAGACCGGTGTCGACCCGCGCGAGGTGGCAGCCGCCCTGTATGTCGAGCCCGAGCGCGAGGCGCAGCCGCCGCGACGGGAGGCGGCGCGCAGGCGGACGCTGCGCCGGCAGATCGCCACGCTCGAGCAGGTGCTCGTGCGGATCGAAGTCGAGCACCCCGAGCTCGTGCCCGGGGCGCACGCCTCCGTGCCGCCGCACCCGACGCTGCCGGCGCGCGGGCCGCGACTGCTCGACGAGGACGAGCTCGAGCAGACTCAGACCCACCTCATCCGCCGCCTCGCGGCGCTGCAGGCCGCGCTCGACGCGCACGCCCGCCAGCCCCAGGGGGGGGCGGAGACCGTCGGGGTGGCTGCGCAGGCGCAGCAGCTCGATGACGCGGGCGCCCAGCACGCCGAGGAGCAGGCGCAGGCGACCCCTGCGCCCAAGCGCGCCGCTCGGCCCCGTGCCACGCGGCCCGCGCCGGCGGGGGCGTAGCCTGCGCCCTAGCGCGCCGCTCGGCCCCGTGCCCCGTGCCACGCGGCCCGCGGCTGCGTAGCTACTTCGACGCGCTGGCGACCGCTGCGACCACCTCCGCGACCTGCTCACGCGTGAGCACAGCGCTCATCGGAATCGCGAGGTGGGTAGCGGCGGCGTGTTCGGTGGCGGGCAGCTCGGCGGCGGCGCCCCACGTGCGCATCGCCGGCTGGCGGTGGACGGGGGTGCGGTAGTAAGGCTTGTGGCCGATGCTCGCCGCGGCGAGCAACGCTTCCAGCGGCTCCGGCGAGGGCTGCGAGATCACGTACAGGTGCCACGCCGGCTCTGCGCCGGCTGCCGGCACCGGCAGCTTCACCAGCTCGCCGAGGCCGGCCTGCTCGTAGTGGGCGCCCGCCGCGCGGCGCCCCGCGGCCCACGTGTCCAGATGCGGCAGCTGCACGCGCAGGATCGCCGCCTGCAGCTCGTCGAGGCGCGAGTTGTAGCCGACCTGCTCGTAGCTCACCTTGTCGTGGGAGCCGTGGAAGCGCAGCATCCGCGCGCGCTCGGCGATGTCGGGGTCGCCGGTGGTGATCGCGCCGCCGTCGCCGAAGCAGCCGAGGTTCTTGGAGGGGAAGAACGAGAACGTCGCGACCGTGGCCAGCGAGCCCGGGCGTCCGGCGGTGCCGCGCGAGCCGGCCGACTGCGCGGCATCCTCGAGCACGGGCACGCCGAGCGCCTCGATCTCGGCGACAGGGGCGAGGTTGCCGAAGAGGTGCACGGCGATCACCGCCTTCGTGCGCGGTGTGAGCGCGGCGCGCACGGTGTCGGCGGTGACGCAGTAGGTGTCGGGGTCGATGTCGCAGAACACCGGCACGGCCCCCGTCGGCGGGATCGCCTCCGCGGAGGCGTAGAACGTGAACGACGGCACCACCACCTCGTCGCCCGGCCCGACGCCGAGCGCGCGCAGGGCGATCGTGATCGCCTCCGTGCCGTTGGCGACGCCGACGGCGTGCGCGGCGCCGCAGTAGGCGGCGAGCTCCTGCTCGAACGCGGCCACCTCGGGGCCGAGGATGTAGCTGCCGGAGTCCATCACCCGCGCGACCGCCGCGCGCAGCTCCTCGCGCAGCGGAGTCAGTGGGGAGGAGGTGTCGAACAGGGGGACGCTCACGGCCGTCTCGACGATCCCTGGTTTGGCTGCGATCGTGCTGGCGCGTTCACGCTAGG
>DATMMB010000182.1:0-15289 GCA_035569895.1 Solirubrobacteraceae bacterium
GACGCGCGAGCTGCTGCTGCGCTGCCTCGGGCTGCTCGTCGCGATCGCGATCGTGCTCGCGGGGGTGGGCTTCGTCGAGTACTACCGCAAGAGCCTGTTCCTGAACCCGAAGCTCGTCGCCGCCAACGACTACGACAACTACTTCCGCGTCAACTCGCTGTTCTTCGACCCCAACATCTACGGGCGCTTTCTGGCGCTGGTGATGATCGCGGTGACGGCAGGGGTGCTGTGGAGCGCGCGCCGCCGCGCGGTGCTGCTGGGGGGCGCGGTGCTGCTGTGGCTGCTTGCCGGCCTCGTGACGAGCTTCTCGCAGTCGAGCATCGCCGCGCTCTTGCTCGGCCTCGCGGTGCTGGCGGCCTACCGCTGGGACGTGCGCGCCACCATCTACGTGACAGCGGCGCTCGCGGCGATCGCGCTGGTGGTGGCGCTGGCGGCGCCCCCGAGCCTGCACCTCGGCCTGAGCGGCAAAGGCAGCTCGGCGAGCAACGCGACGAGCGGCCGCACAAAGCTGATCGAAGGCGGCGTGCGCCTCTTCGCGCACCGCCCCCTGCAGGGCTACGGCCCCGGCTCCTTCGCGCAGGAGTACCGCACCCACGAACACGTGACGAGCACCAGCGCGACCTCGGCCTCACACACGATCCCGGTGACGGTCGCGGCAGAGCAGGGGATCGTCGGCCTGGCGCTGTACGTGGCGCTGCTGGTGTCGGCGTTCGCCGTGCTGTTCCGCGGGGCCGCGCGCGCGCCGCCAAGGATCGCCCTCGCCGCCTGCTGGACCGCGCTGGTGCTCCACACCTTCACCTACGCCGACTTCCTCGAGGACCCCGAGACGTGGGTACTGCTCGGCATCGGCACGGCGCTTGCTTACGCCGCGGGCCGGCCCGAGCCGCGGGAGGCGCCGCTCCGCGCGTCGAGCCGGCGGCGCTGAGGAGCTGAGGGCGTGCGCGACTACCTGAAGCGCCTGCTGACCACCGGCGCGGCCTACCAGGCGGCGGACATCCTCGCCAAAGGCTTCGCGGTGCTGCTGCTGCCGCTATACACGAGCCACGTGGCGCCGAAGGGCTACGGCGCCTACCAGTCGCTGCTGGTGGCGATCGTGCTGGCGAGCATCCTGCTGCGGATCGGCCTCGGCGAGGCGTTCGTGCGCTTTTACTTCACCGACTCCGACCACGAGCGCCGGGCGCGGATCGCGCGCACGGTGACGGCTGCGGTCGCGTGGACGACCACGGTCGCGGCGCTGGCGGCGCTGCCCTTCTCCGGGGACCTCTGCCAGCTGCTACTTGGCTTCCGCGACACCGAATTGATGGACTGCGCGATCCTCGGCATGTGGGCCTTCACCAACCTCGAAATGGCGTACGCCCAGCTGCGCGTGGACGCGCGCGCGCGCGCCTACTTGTACGCCTCGATGGCGAACGTGGCGATGACAATCACATTCACGGTCGTGCTGGTCGTGTTCCTCAACCAGCAGGCACAGGGCCTCTTGCTCGGCAACTTCGGCGCTTCCGCCTTGGTGGTGCTGGCGCTGTGGGTGGTATTGGCGCGTGCTCGGCGCTTCTCATTGCGCCTGCGCGTCCACGACCTCGGCGCGATGCTCCGCTTCGGCGCGCCCACCGTCCCCGCAGACGCAAGCGTGTACGCGCTGCAGGTCGTTGACCGCTTCTACCTGTTCCGCGTCTACTCCGAGAGCGCCGCCGGGCTCTACTCGATCGCGCTGCAGCTGGCGACGGTGGTGTTTCTGTTCGTGCGCGGCTTTCAGTACGCCTGGCCCCCCCTCGCTTACTCGATCCAGAGCGACAAAGAGGCTTCGCGCCTGTACTCGCTCGTCACCACCTACTACGTGCTGGCCACCGGCGCGGTCGTCTGCGCCGTGGCCCTGGTGGGCCGCTGGATTGTGCGCCTGCTCGCCCACCCCGACTACTTCGGCGCCTACAAAGCGCTGCCCTGGCTGGCGCTCGGGTGGGCGCTGTACGGCCTCTACCCGGTGCTGATGGTGCTGGCCGGAAGGGCGGGCAACACGACCCGCAACTTCCCCGCGACGGCCGCCGGTCTCGTTGTCAACGTCGCCTTGATCCTGCTGCTCGTCCCGGCATCCGGCGCCAACCTCGGCATCGCGGGAGCCGGGCTCGCCCTCTGTGGCGCCTACGTGGCGATGCTCGCGGTCTTCTACCTGCTCACCCGCTCGCTGTTCCGCGTCGACTTCGAATGGCCGCGCCTGGCGCTGCTCGTCGCGGTGTTCGCCGCCGTCGCGATCTCGGGCGAGCTGCTGCTGCCCACTGACGGCCTCGGCGGCCTGGCGCTGCGCGTCCTCTGGTTCGCCTGGGCGCCGGCGCTGTTGATCGCCACCCGCTTCTTCAGCGCCCGTGAGCTGCGGGGGGCACGGGAGCTGGTGCGGAGCGCTCGCCGTTATAGGCTGCGGCGGCCTCCCGCAGACCCTCCCCCCGGCCCGGCATGAGCGTCGCCGTGACGTGGCGCCAGTAGCGCCAGGGAGAGTGCCCCGGCAGCACCAACGCCGCGAGCGCGCGCAGCGCGTAGGACCACGCGGTGAGCCACCGCACCGCGCGCGCGGCGGCGGGCGAGTGGTGCTTGCGCATGTACAGATCGCGGTTGCGCGCCATCTCCACGATCCGCCGCTCGGGCACCGCGCCGGTGGAAAGCTGCTCGTGGTGGATCGCGCGCGCCGCAGGCACGTACAGGCTGCACCAGCCGCCGTCACGCAGGCGGCGGGCGAAGTCGACCTCGTCGGAGTAGACGAAAAAGTCGGGGTCGAGGTAGTCGACCTGCTTGGCGGCCTCCAGCCGGATGAGCAGCGCCGAGGACTGGCACCAGTCCACCTTGCGCGTCTGTGTACCCCTGCTCTGCACGGTGTACAGGCGATGCAGCAAGAGCGCGCCGGCGAGCGCCGTGGTGACCGTCGGGAAACGCCACGCGCACGCCTGTGGCTCGAGATACGGGGCCGCTGCTGGTGGCTCCGCGGTCGTCGTGATGGCCTCGGCGGTCGTCGCGGCGGAGCGGGCCGTGTCGCCTGTGTGCCGCTGCGCATCCGGTCGCAGCAACTGCGCCCCCGCGCACGCCGCGTCCGGGCGCGCCTGCAGCGCCTGCCACAGCGCCAGCGTCGCCCCCGGTAGCAGCTCGGAGTCCTCGTTCAGCAACAGCGCATACCGTCCCCGCGCGCGGCGCAGCAACTCGGAGTCGTTGAGCGCCTTGCCGCGCCGTTCCCCGAGCGCGATCACCTCGTCAACCGCCGGGTGCGCCCGCGCCGCGTCGGCGGAGCCGTCGCGCGAGCCGTTGTCGAGCACGAGCGCCTCGGTGGCAAACGGCAGCACCTCCCGCTCGCGCCCGATCGCGGCGAGCCCGCGCAGCAGCAGCTCGCGCTGGGAGGTGTTGGCCACGCAGAAACTCAGCTCGACCCGACGCTCGGACCCCGCCCTGACGGGATCGGCGGGGGGTGGCTGGGGAACGTCGGGGAGCGTCATGCGCCTATTGTCTCCCGCGAGGCGCATATCGTCTGCTTCGGTGCGCGTCCACGTCGTCGACCCCTCGGCCTACACGCCCCCCTACGACCACGCGCTGTGCTGTGCGCTGGCAGCGGCCGGGGCCGAGGTGGAGCTGTACACCAGCCGCTTCGCCTACGGCGAGACGCCGGCCCCGCAAGGGTACGCGCGGCGTGAGCTCTTCTACCGGTTCTCCCACCGCGGCGCCGCCGCCGGTGCGCGCTCGCGCGCCGACCGGACGCTGAAGCTCGCCGAACATGTGCCCGACATGCTGCGCTACCGCGGGGTCGCGCGCGCCGCCGACGTCGTCCACTTCCAGTGGCTGACGGTGCAGCCGCTCGACGTGCACCTGCTGCCACGCAGGCGGCCGACGGCACAGGGCCCGCGTCCCAGGCTGGTGTTGACCGCCCACGACGTGCTGCCGCGCGAGCCGCGCCCGGGCCAGCTGGCGGCGCAGCAGCGGCTGCATAAGGGCTTCGACGCGGTGATCGTGCACTCCGAGCATGGCCGCGAGCGGCTGCTGGGGCTGGGCGTGGACGCCAGTCGCGTGCACGTGATCCCGCACGGCGCGTTCACGTACCTGGCCGAACTGCCGGCGGGGCCGACGGTCGCCGCTTCGTCGAACGATCGGGCAGCGGGGCCTCCGGGGCAAACCGACCGGCCTGTGGTGCTGTTCTTTGGCCTGCTGCGCCCCTACAAGGGCCTCGAGGCGCTCTTGCAGGCGTGGCACGGCATCGAGCACGCTGAGCTGTGGATCGTCGGCATGCCGCGCATGGATGTCGCGGCGCTGAAAGCCGCCGCGCCACCGAACGTCCGCTTCGTCCCCCGCTTCGTCCCCGACGCCGAGCTGCCCGCGTACTTCGCCCACGCCGATCTCGTCGTGCTCCCCTACCTGGAGGCCGACCAGTCGGGCGTGCTGTTCACGGCGCTGGCATTCGGCAAGCCGCTGCTGCTCAGCGACGTCGGCGGCTTCCCCGAGGTTGCCGCCACCGGCGCGGCGCGCACCGTCCCCGCCGGCGACTCGGCGGCGCTGCGCACGGCGCTGCGCGAGCTGCTCGTCGACCCCGCCGCCCTCGCGGCGATGGCCGACCGCGCGCGCGCCGCTGCGGCGGGGCTGTACTCGTGGCGGGCGATCGCCGCGCGCACGCTGGAGCTGTACCGCTCGCTGCTGGTTGGCGTGTGAAACTCCACAACGTGAATGTCGCCCTGGAGATCGTCTTCTGGCTGTGCGCGGCGTTGATCGTGTGGACGCAGCTCGGCTACGTCGCCGCCCTGGCCGCCCTCGCGCGCTTGCGCGGACGAGCGCCGCTCGCGCCCGCCACCGCCGCGCAAGCCGCCGCCCCCATGGGGCAGACGCCCTCGTTGTCGCTGATCGTCGCCGCGCACGACGAGCAGTCGGTGATTGCCGCGAAGGTGGCCAACGCGCTGGCGCTCGACTACCCGCGCGAGCGGCTGGAGGTGATTGTCGCCTGCGATGGCTGCGCCGACGCGACCGCGCAGGGCGCGCGCGAGGCCGGGGCGGACCTCGTGCTGGAGCTGCCACGCGGCGGCAAGATCCGAGCGCAGGACGCGGCGGTGGAGCGGGCGCGGGGGGAAATCGTGGCCTTCTCCGACGCTAACGCGCTGTGGGAGCCCGACGCCGCGCGCGCGCTGGTGGATGCGTTCGCCGGTCCCCGCGTGGGCTACGCGTGCGGGCAGGTGCGATTTTTTTTGGACCCCCACCTACCCGACTTCCCTTCCGCTGGCCCGGCCGCGGCTGGCTCCGACCTCGCCGTCCAGGGCTCCACGAGTGGTGGCGCGACGCCCACCAATCAGGAGGGCCTGTATTGGCGTTACGAGATTGCGGTCCGCGCGCTGGAGTCGCGCCTCGCTTCGATCACCGCCGGCAACGGCGCGATCTATGCGACCCGCCGCGACACCTACCTCGTGGTCGACCCGATCATGGGCCACGACCTGTCGTTCCCGTTCAACATGGTCAAGCGCGGCTGGCGCGCGATGTACGTGCCGGGCGCGCGCGCGCGCGAGCGGATGGTGCCTTCGATCGCAGGCGAGCTGGCGCGCAAGCGGCGGATGATGAGCCACACCTGGCCGATCGTGCTGCAGGGCGGGATGCTCTCGCCGCGCGGCTACCCGCCGGGGTATGCACTGATGATCTTCTCCCACCGCGTGCTGCGCTACCTGACGCCGTTCCTGCACGCGCTGGCATTGGCCGCCAACGTCGCGCTGGTGGCGCTCGGCGCCGGGCCGCACGCGCTGTATGTGGCCACGCTCGCCGCGCAGCTCGTGCTGCTGGCAGCTGCCGGGCTCGGCGGCGTGGTGGAAGTCGTGGCGCGCGCGGCCCGTATCCCCGCCATCGCCAAGGCCGCCCGCCCGCTGTTGATTGCGCGCTACTACGTGCTCACCACCGCCTCGATCGCGCTCGGCCTGCTCGACTGGCTGCGCCACGGCACGGCGGCCACGTGGGAGGCGGCCGAAGGGACGCGCCCGGTGGACACGCCGCCGGCGGTGGCGCGATGAGCCCTGAGGCTCGGCTGGCTGCGCATGACGGCGTCCTCGGTCGCTCGCGTGCAGGCCGAAACGGGGACGCGAGCGAAGCGAGTGTCTCCCGGCTTCGGCACGCCACGCTGGGTGGGTGGGCCTCCCATCCCTTGTCCTGCTTGCCCTCCGAACCTCAGGGGTGGGGTGTGCTGCAGTGACCCGCCGCGCCGTGGACGTCGCCGTGTCGGGCGCCCTTCTGGTGTTGAGCGCGCCAGTGCTGGCGGCGGCGATGGCGGCGATCCGGTTGGAGTCGCGCGGGCACCCGCTCTACCGCCAGCGGCGGATCGGCCGCGACGGGCGCCCGTTTGACGTGCTGAAGCTGCGCACGATGGTCGACGGCGCCGAGCACGTCGGCGCCGGGTTGGCGGTGGACGAGAACGATTCGCGCATCACCCGCGTGGGCGCGCTCCTGCGGCGCACCTCGCTGGACGAGCTGCCAAACCTGCTGAACGTGCTGCGCGGCGAGATGTCGCTGATCGGCCCGCGCCCCACCGTGCCGGTGCAGGTCGAGCGCTACACCCCGCGCCAGCGCGGGCGCCTCGCGATCCGACCGGGGATCACCGGCTGGGCGCAGGTCAACGGCCGCGCCTCGCTGCCGTGGAGCGAGCGGATCGAGCTCGACCTCTACTACATCGAGCACCGCTCGCTGGCGCTCGACCTGCGCATCCTGTGGCGCACATTGGCGATCGTGCTCGGCGGCGGCGGCATCTACAAGGGCCGGACCGGCGGTTGGGAGGGGGGGGTTGGGGGATGGGTGAGCGGGTCGGCGCGCCCCGATCGCTTGGCGCGTCCTGCGGTCGGCTCGCGATTGCGCGCGCGCGCCCCTCGATCGGCGGGGGAGCGCCGACCAATGGCTGATCCACCGGCGATCCTGTTCACCGGCGTGGGCAAGCGCTACGACATCGTCGCCTGCTTCGCGCAGCTGACGACGACGGTCGCCGTCGACCCCAATCCGCTGGCGCCGGCACAGTACGCGGCGCATGTGCGCGCCGCGCCGCCGCCGATCGCCGACCCCGAATATGTGCCGTTCCTCGCGCAGCTGTGCGAGCGTCACGCGGTGGGGGCGGTGCTGCCGCTCACCGACCTCGACATCGAGGTGCTCGCCCGCGGCCGCGCCGACGGTCTGCTGCCGGCGCTCGTGCCCTCGCCGGAGGTGGCGCGCGCGACCTACGACAAGTACGAGGCTCACCTGCTGCTCTCCAAGCTCGGTCTCCCCTCGCCGCCGACGGTGCTGCCGGAGGAAGAGCCCGACGGCTACCCGGTGATGGTCAAGCCGCGCCGGGGGTCGGGCGCGCGCTCGATCCATCTCGCCCGTGACCGTGCCGAGAAGGACTTCTTCGTGCGCTACGTCGCCGATGGCCGCGACGAGTGGGATCGCGCCGCCCACGGCCGGGGCGGACCGGAGCCGATCCCCGAGCCCGAGCCGGTGATGGTGCAGCGCGCGATGAGCGGCCCCGAGCTGTCGATCGACTGCCTCGGCGATCTCGACGGCCGCTGCCTCAACGCGATCCCGCGGACGATGCTGGAGTCGCGCGGCGGCGAGTCGATCAAGGGCGGGGCGATCCGCGACGTGGAGCTGGTCGAGCTGGGGCGGCGGGTGATGGAGGCCCTGCGGGTCCGCGGCCCGGCGACCATCCAGGTGTTCCGCGACCCGGAGATCGGGCTGGGGATCACCGACGTCAACACCCGCTTCGGCGGCGCCTTCCCGGCGCCCACGTACGCGGCGCTCCCCGGCCGCACCTACCCGGAGCTGATCGTCAGGATGGCCGCGGGGGAGACGATCGCCCCGCACGTCGGCGAGTTCGAGGCGGGGCGCTCGTTCACCCGCTACTACTGGCAACTGGAGCTCGACGAGCAGCTGCGCCCCACGGGCCGCGAGATCGTTCCCGGGGGGGTCGCCGGCGCCGCGGTCGTGAGGCGCGGATAGAATCAGGGTGCTGTGAGCACGTTGCTGGCCGATCCCGCGAGCGCGGGGACCCCCGAGCAGCAGACCGCCACCGCTGCGCCGCTCGCGCCGGGCGCCGGCGGTGGTGGCCCGGATGCGTCGGACTTCCCGCCCGCACACGAGTGCCCGCACTGCGGCACGCCGCTGCAGGAGGGCCAGCAGTGGTGTTTGAACTGCGGCGCGTGCGAGCCCGGCAGCCTCGAGGAGCGCCCCAACTGGCGACCGCTGAGTGTGCTGGCGCTCACCGCCGCGATCCTCGTCGCCGGGGCCGCCGTGGCGGTGGCGGCGGCGATCAAAGAACACAACGCGAGCTCGCCTCCGGCCGCCAAAACGCTGGCGCTGACGCCCGCGACGCCGCCGGCCACCACGACGCCGCCCGCCGCCGTGCCGCCGGCGACCACGCCCGCCACCGGCGGCGCGGGGGGGACGCCGAGCCCCGCCCAAAAAGGCTCCGGCTCCAATCTGCTGTTCCCGCCCTCATCCTCCACCAAACCGCCGAAGGTCACGGCGCCCACACCGACCCCCAAAGGGGACGGCGCGTCGGGCGCGACAGGCGAATCGAGCGCCGGCGGCGGCACCAAAACGACGCCGGCGAAAACCAAAACCACCGAAACAGGCAGCTCGACGACGACAGCCGGCTCGGAAGGGGGCTCCGGCAAGAGCGAACAGCCAACCCCGATCCTGCTCGACACCAACGCGGCGAGCACCTACAACCCCTACAACTACCCCGAATCGGGCTTTGGCGACCCCGCGCTTGCGATCGACGGCGAACCCTCCACCGCGTGGACCGCGCAGGTGCAGCCGCATTCCTTCCCCAGCATGGCGGAGGGTCTTTTGATCGACATGCGCCAGCCCAACAAGCTCGGCAGCGTCGAACTGCGCACGCCAACCAAGGGGTTGGTGGTGCAGCTGTACGGCGCCAACGGCACCAAGGCGCCCGCCACGATCACCGAACCGGGGTGGGTGCTGCTCAGCGGCTCGCACACGTTGAAGAAGACCGTCGCGCACCTGAAGCTCCGCGGCGAAGGACACTCCTACCGCTGGCTGCTCGTGTGGCTGGTGCAGGCGCCGCCCTCCGCGCAGGGCACCGCCGCCGCGCCTGGCCGGGTGGCGCTCAGCGAAGTGGCGCTCTACCCACCTTCCGCCTGAGCGAGACCCCGGCCGCGCCCGGCCGGGTGGCGCTCTCAGCCAAGTGGTGCTCCCCGGCTGAGCGTTGCTGCCGGGAGGGGCGCTGCTATGCGCCGCCGGCGCCGGAGCCGCCCGCCTGCCGGCGGCGTGTGCGCTTCATACCACGCTCGCTCCACACCTCGTCCAGAAACGTCGCGATCTCACCCGTCAGCCGCTCGGGCTGCAGGCGCAGCTCGACCAGCGAGTCGGCCTCCAGCAGACGCCCGCTCGGCAGCTCCTCAGCGAGCATCCCCGCGTCGGAGAAGGGGTGCACCGGGTCGCGCCGGTGGCCGATCACGAGCGCCGGCGTCGTCATCGTGCGCCGCTCGCTGCGGTGCGGCGCGACGCGACCGAAGAACAGCCCCTGCAGCACCGCCGCGCCCGGTCCCGGCTCCTGGCGGATGGTGTCGAGCAGCACGTTGCCGTAGTGGGGCAGCAGCCCGCGCGGAATGGCGCGGGCACCGCGGGCCACCAGCTTCATCACCGGCTCGCCGAACGTCAGCGCCACGAGGATCGGCGTGAACGTAAGCGCGCTCGCCAGCAGCGCGTTGTCGAGCACCGGCATCTCGATCACCATCCCCCGCAGCCGCTCGGGCGACTCCAGCGCGATCTCCAGGGCCGTGTTGGCGCCCAGCGAGGTGCCCATCACCACCGCGCGCTCGATCTCCAGATGATCCATCAGCGCCACCACCTGCTCGGAGAAGAAGCGCATCGAATAGCGCCACATGTCGCGCGGGCGATCCGACTCGCCGTGGCCCAGCAGGTCAACCGTCACGACGCGGTTGCCGCGCGCAGCGAGCTCGCGCGCGAGCGGCACGTGCATCGTCTGCGCGAGCAGCAGCCCGTGCACGAGGATCAGCGGCCGCGCGTGCGCGCCCGCCGCGGCCGTGCGCGTCCCCCGCGCGCGGGACGCGCCTCTGATCGGAGTGACCGCGCCGCCACCACCGTGCTCGGTGTAGGCGATCCGCTGATCCTCGAACATGAAATGCGCCATCGCCTTCAGGGTATCGCTTGCACACGCTCGGGCGACGCCGTGGATCGCCCGAGCAGTGTGTGTACCCCTCTCCCTCTGTTGGCGCCCCGCCGGGTGGGTGTGGGTGGGTCCCAATCAACCCGGCGGGTCGTCCGCCAGTTGAAACCCGCCGCCGGCGGGAAAGGTGCGCTGGTAGATTTCGTCGGGTGGCCCGCCAGCCCCGCCTCATCGCCGGACAGAACGCCGCGATCACGGGCGCCGCGCGCGGCATCGGCCGCGCCACCGCCCAGGCCTTGCTCGCGGCCGGCATGCGGGTGGCGATCGGCGACGTCGATCTCGCCGCCGCCGAGGCAACCGCTGCCGAGCTTGGTCCGCGCACGGTGGCGCTGGCGCTCGACGTCACCGACCGCGACTCCTTCGCCGGCTTCCTCGACGCCGCCGAGCAGCAGCTCGGCCCGCTCGACGTGCTGGTCAACAACGCCGGGATCATGCCGGTCGGGCGCTTCATCGACGAGGACGACCTCACCGCGCGCCGCACGATCGACATCGACCTGCACGGGGTGATCTTCGGGATGAAGCTGGCGCTCGCGCGGATGCTGCCGCGCGAGCGCGGCCACATCGTCAACGTAGCCTCGCAGGCGGGCAAGCTCGGCACCGCCGGCATCGCCACCTACTCGGCGACCAAGCACGCGGTGGTAGGGCTCAGCGAGGCGGTGCGCGCCGAGCTGCGGCTGATGGGCGCGCACATCGACATCAGCTACGTGATGCCCTACATCGTCAACACCGAGCTCGGCGTAGGGCTCGGGCAGGCGCGCGGCTTTCACAACGTCGAGCCCGCCGAAGTGGCCGAGGCGATCGTCGAGGCGCTGCGGAACGGCACCGTCGAAGTGTGGGTGCCGAAGTCCACCAAGCGCGCCTACCGGCTCGGCACGCTGCTACCGCGCCCGGTCGCCGAGGGAGTCGGCCGTGCGATGAAGGTCGATCGCGTGATCGCCGACGCCGACATGGACGCCCGTCGCGAGTACGAGCTGCGCGCCGCCCGCTCGGAGCCGGCCTTGGCGCCCGCGCCGGAGCGGGCGCAGCTCACTGAGTGAGCCACTCCGCCACGATCGCGCCGATCTCGGGGCCTTTGTCCTCCTGCAAGAAGTGGCCCGCGTCGGCGATCGGCCGCGGCGGCGGCTTGGCGATCGCGCCGGCGAAGTTTTCCGCTACGGAGAACGGCAGCACGGGGTCGGAGTCGCCCCACAGGATCAGCGTCGGGCGCGTGTCCTCGCGCAGCGCGTGCAGCGTGTCGCGCCCCTCCTTGGCGCCGGGGGCGTCGGGCGCGAACGGGATCAGCGCCGGGAAGGCGCGCGCGCCGGCCTTGGAGGCGGCGTTGGGGTAAGGGGCCTCGTAGGCGGCGATCACCGCATCGCCGGGGTCGTTCTTGCACGCGCCCCGCACCAGCAGCCCGATCGGCAGGTCCTCGGTGCGGGCGGTGAAGTCGCGGAACGCCAGCCACGCATCCGACATTTTCTGGGTGCCGGTGAAGATGCCGCTGTCGAGGATCACGAGGCGGTCGATCCGCGCGGCGTGTTCCACGGCGATCCGCAGGCCGATCGGCCCGCCCCAGTCGTGCACCACCATCGTCGCGCCGTTGATGTCCAGTTCCTCGAGCAGCGCCACCGCCAGATCCACGTGGCGCTTGTATGAGTACCAGCCGACGTCGGTGGGCTTGTCCGAGCGCCCAAACCCGGCGTAGTCGGGCGCGATGCAGCGAAAGCCCGCGTCGCGCACCGGCGGGATCACGTTGCGCCACAGAAACGACCAGGTTGGCTCGCCGTGCATGAAGATCACCGGTGGCCCGTCACCCTCGTCGAGATGCGCCAGGCGCAGCCCCTCCAGCTCGCGGTAGTGCGCCGCCCACGGGAAGTCGGGCAGCCCCTCGAAGCGCTCCTCCGGCGTGCGCACCGCGTCGACCATCGCCGCGGAGAATACTCGCTGAGAAGCGCTGTGCGGCACGAGCGCCTCCGCCGCACGGCGCGCCACTCCGGTCCGCCGACCGCTGCGCGACCATGCGCGCCGCGGGCGGATGCGTTACGCTCGCCCGCAATGCATGCGGCGGTTCTCCAGCTGGCGCCCGTGATCGCGGCGGCGAAGAGCAGGGTGCCCTTCTATATCGCCGGCGGCGTGCTGGTGGTGTGGGCGCTGCTCGTGTCGCTCGGCCTCGGGCTGCGCAAACCGGAGTTCCCCGACGGCCTTCCCGGCGAGCGCGCGGTGATCGCGATCACCGCGGTGCTGGTGGCGGTGACGATGACCGCCGCCGTGGTGACCTCCGGCGCCCCTGGGTAGTTGTCATGCCCGCCCAGGAGCGGGCACCTATGGGCCGATGAAATGCGCCCCGCGGCGTATTGCCCGGCAGGACCCACGACAAGCACACAATCCTCGACGGGCGAGGTGTTCTCACCCTCCCGAGCGCTGGAATCGAGTGTGTAACAAATGACTCCAGCGGGCAACCTCTTCTAAGAGGGGGTCCACCCGGCGCGGCCGGGTACGCAAGACAAGGAGGAACTGAGATGTCCGAGAGCGATCTGGCGTTCGAGGTCGTCGAGCGCTTGGAGCGCGCCGACCGGAGGGGGGCAGCCGGTGCGCCCGCGCGGGCCCCCGGATTCGATCGGCGCTCATTCCTGCGTCGCACCGCGCTGACCGGGGCCGCCGTCGGCTCGGTAAGCGCGCTGTTGGAGGCGTGCGGATCGAGCGCGTCCTCCTCGGGCGGCAACTCCGCCTCCGTGTTCGGGTCGCACCCCGAATACAAATTCGTGTTCGTCAACCACGTGACCACCAACTCGTTCTTCACGCCCACCCAGTACGGCATCGCCGACGCCTGCAAGCTGCTCGGCTGCAGCTACGAGTGGACGGGCTCCGAAAGCGAAAACATCAACCAGATGGTCAACGCCATCAACACCGCCGTCTCATCCGGCGCCAAGGGGATCGCGGTGTCGCTGATCAGCAAGACCGCGTTCAACGTGCCCATCGAAAACGCGCTGAAGGCGGGCATCCCGGTGCTCGCCTACAACGCCGACGCGCCTTCGCCCCCCAACAAGCGCCTGGCCTACATCGGCCAGGACCTGAAACTGGCCGGCGAGCTGATGGGCGCGCGGATCGTCGCGGCGGTGAAAGAAGGCGACGTGGTTATCTTCACCGCCAATGCGGGCTCGGCCAACCTGCAGCCGCGCCTCGAAGGCGCGGAAAAGGCGATCAAGGAATCGGGCGCGCCGATCAAACTGACCACGATCGTGACCGGCTCCCTGGAATCGGGTGAGAAATCGGCCATCGAAGCCTACTGGACCGGCCATCCGACGACGAAGGGGATGTACGCCGTCGACGGTGGCGACACCGCCGAACTGGCGGGCGTGATGCAGAAGCTCGGGCTCGCCGCCAAAGGCGTCAAGGCCGGCGGCTTCGACCTGACCGAAAAAACCCAGAAACTGCTCCACGAAGGCTATATCGAATTCACGATCGACCAGCAGCCCTACCTGCAGGGCTTCCTGCCAGCCCTGCAGCTGTTTCTGTGGCAGGTCTCCGGGTCCCTGACGGGTCCGGCGGAAGTCGACACGGGCCTGAAATTCATCAACAAGGAAACCGTCGCCCCGTACGTCAACTCCAAGAGCCGCTTCGAGGGGACCTCATCCGAACCGAAGGTCGTCCCGATCCCGGCGGGCACCGCCGCGTAACCTAGGTCGGCGACCGTGGCCAACTCGTCTTTGGGGCCCACCCCGGCTCCGGCCTCGGCGCAGGGATCGACCCCTCCGGCGGGAGGTCCGGCGCGCGCCCCCCGGACCTCCCTGCCGGCAAAACAGGCGCTGCTCGAACGCGTGCTGTCCCTGCGCGAGGGCAGCATCATCGTCGTCACGCTGCTCGTGGCGATCTACTTCTCGCTGACCACCAGCACCTTCCTCACCAGCTCCAGCTTCAAGACGCTGCTGCCGTTCTTCGCCCCGTTCGCGATCCTCGGCGCGGGCGAGGTGTTCGTGATGATCCTGGGCGAGATCGACCTGTCGATCGGGGCTACCTACCTGTTCGCGCCGTTCCTCTACTACAAGTTGGCGGTGGCCGGGGTTCCGCACGTGCCGTGCGTGCTGATCGCGCTGGCGGGCTGCATGGTGGTCGGCTTCATCAACGGGTTCTTCACGGCGATCGTCGGCATCAGCTCGTTCGTGGCCACGCTCGGCATGCTGTTCACGCTGGAGGGGCTGACGCTGATCATCTCGCATGGCGTGCCGGTCGCGATGCCGGGGGCGGAAGTGACAAGCACGACCGTCAGCGTCCACCACGTGATCAACGGGGCGCATATCGTGCTCAGCGAAACGGTCAACCACGTCTCGACGTTCGCGAAAGTCCTCGGCGCGGGCACCTATTCGGAGCTGGTCTGGGCGATCGCGATCGTGGTCGTGGGGCAGATCGTGCTGACGTTCACCCGCTGGGGCCTGTACACGGTGGCCGTGGGCTCGAACAAGCTGGCCGCCGCCGAGGCCGGGGTGCGGGTGCGCCTGGTGATGATCCGCAACTTCATCCTCTGCGCCGCCGCCGGCGGCTTCGTCGGCATCCTCGAGGCGGTGCGGGCCTCCTCGGTGCAGCCGGACGTCGCCGGGGCCAACGAAATCCTGTTCAAGGCGATCTCGGCGGCGGTGATCGGCGGCACGCTCCTCACGGGCGGGTCGGGAACTGTCGTCGGCGCGCTGATCGGCGCGCTGTTTTTGGGCATCCTCAACGACGGGCTGATCCTCAAGGGCGTGAACGCCGACTACCAGCTGTTCTACCTGGGCCTGGCGATCATCCTGGCGATGACGATCAACGTGTACGTGCAGCGCGTGCGCAGGGGCTCCCGCAGTGGCTGATCAGCCGCTACCGGCGGAGACGATCGTCGGGCCGGTTGCGGCCGCGGATGACGTGCTGCGCGTCGAACACATCGCCAAGCGCTTCGGGCCGGTGACGGCGCTGCGCGACGTCAACCTGCACGTGCGCAAGGGCGAGGTGCTCGGCCTGCTCGGTGACAACGGCGCGGGCAAGTCGACGCTGATCAAGATCATCTGCGGCTTTCAGCGCCAGGACGCGGGGCAGATGTTCCTGCACGGCGAGCCCTATCAGCCCAAAAGCGTTGACGACGCGCGCGCTCACGGCATCGACACCGTCTACCAG
>DATMMB010000183.1:0-13122 GCA_035569895.1 Solirubrobacteraceae bacterium
CCTTCTGGGGCTCCAACATCGCCTTCGGCAAGCTCCAGGAAGTGATACCCGGGCGCCCGATCTCCTTCGGCTCCGCCCAGCAGGCGGTCAACCTCGTGCTGCTGATCCTCGCGCTCGCCGCCGGCATCGACCTGGTCGCCGGCGCGCACTCCGAACTGCTGTTCATCGGCATGCTGGTAGTCGCTGCGCTGCTCGGCAACGCGGTGGTGCTGCCGATCGGCGGCGCCGACATGCCGGTGGTGATCTCGATGCTCAACGCCTTCACCGGCCTGTCCGCGGCGGCCACGGGGATGGCGCTCGACAACCCGGCGCTGATCGTCGCCGGGATGATCGTGGGCGCGTCGGGCTCGATCCTCACCAACCTCATGGCAACCGCGATGAACCGCTCGATCCCTGCGATCGTCGCCGGCGGCTTCGGCGGCGGCGGGGCGGTCGAGGGCGCCTCGGGCGCAGGCGAGCACGCCGGCACGGTGCGCTCCACCACCGCTGCCGACGCCGCGATCCAGCTGGCGTACGCCTCGCGCGTGGTCGTCGTCCCCGGCTACGGCATGGCGGTCGCGCAGGCCCAGCACGCGGTGCGCGAGCTTGCCTCCGAGCTGGAGACGCGCGGGGTGGACGTCAAATACGCGATCCACCCGGTGGCGGGGCGGATGCCGGGGCACATGAACGTGCTGCTCGCCGAGGCCGACGTGCCCTACGACCAGCTCAAGGAGATGGACGACATCAACCCCGAGTTCGCGCGCACCGACGTGTCGCTGGTGATCGGCGCCAACGACGTAACCAACCCGGCGGCCCACAACACCCCCTCCTCGCCGATCTACGGCATGCCGATCCTCGAAGTGGCCGACTCCCACTCGATCATCGTGATCAAGCGCTCGATGAACCCCGGCTTCGCCGGCATCGAAAACGAGCTGTACTTCGACCCGAAGACCGCGATGCTGTTCGGCGACGCCAAGTCGGCCGTCAGCGAGATCGTCGGCGAGCTCGGGCAGCTGTAAGCGCCGCGCCCGGCTCAATCAACTTGACCCGTTCGCGGCGGGGCGGCCGACTACGGTCGCGCCGAGGTAGCCCGCACGGATTGCAGACGGCGGTGTCTCGCCGACCCAATGAAGGTGAGAGACCCTCGACGGCGAACACGGCGTTCCGCGGCGACCACGGTTGCATTTATACTTGCCGTACTCTATTCTCAACTGAGAGGGATGAACGGTTGGGGTTCCGCACTGCGGCGTGTACGCGCTGCGGGGGCGGTGGCCGCCGTGCTGTGGGCTTTGGGAGAGGGTGCGCTCGGTCCGGCGCTCGCGCAGGGGGCTTCCGCGCGAACCGCGCGGAAGCAGACCTCCGCACAGCAGGCCGCTCCACGCGTCTCCGCGCAGTCCCGTGCCCCGTCGCGGCACGAGCCCGTGGCGAATGCCAGCATCGTCGACGGCGACCCCGCGTCGATCGGCGAATTCCCCTTCCAAGTGGCCCTCTACAACCCCCGCGAGGGAGCGCCCGCCAAGGGCTTCTTCTGCGGCGGCGTGATCATCGGCCCCACTCGCGTGGCGACCGCCGCGCACTGCCTGCTCGGCGAAGACGGCAAGCCCACCCCGCCCGCCGAGCTCGAGGTGCTCGCCGGCTCCGCCTACCTCGAACCGGTCGCGCCCGGCAGCGTCAGGGACCCGGTGGCAAGCGCCACCGTCGACCCCGCCTACAGCCCTGCCGCCAGCGACTACGACATCGGCCTGCTGGTGCTCGCGCATCCGCTGTGGAGCGGCCCCACGCCGGCGCTCGGCGGTGGCGGCGCGATCGCCCCGCTCGTCCCCGACATCGCGCAGGCGGCGGCGCGCACCGCCGAAGCGTCGCCCGCCGCCGCGCCGGCCGGCGAAGGCACGACGGCGAGGCAGGCGCTCGTCAGCGGCTGGGGCGATCTCACTCCGCAACCTGGCGGCACCCCCACCTACCCGCTGCGCCTGCGCAGCGCGCGCGTCACGCTCGTGCCCACGGCGTTGTGCGAAGAAGCGTATGCGCGCATCGAACAGCCGATCACGCCCCGCATGCTGTGCGCGGGCGGCGGCGGCGAAGAAGCGCAGGTGCACCCGGACTCCTGCTACGGCGACAGCGGCGGCCCGATCGTCGCCCCCGGCCCCGCGGGCGGCTCGCCCGCCGGCGACGTGCTGCTCGGGCTCGTCGACTTCGGCAACGGCTGCGGCCAGCCCGGCTACCCGGGGGTCTACGTGCGGATCGCCGACCCGGCGGTCGCCCACTTCCTCGGCGCCGGCGCGCCGGTCGCCTCCGCGGGCGGCGTCCACCGCGGGGTGTGCCCCGTCGTGCGCGCGGGCCACGGCCACCGCCACGGCCGTCGGCGCGCGGATCGCCGCCACGTGCACTCGCGCCGGCCGGTGCGCCGCGCACGGAGGTGCGCGGGCTGAGCCGAAACCCCTGGGCGCTGTGCCGGTGCGCGGGCTGAGCCGAAACCCCCGGGGCGCTCTGCCAGACTGGCGGGCGTGATCGAGCGAGCGCAGGCGCTGCAGGCCTTGGCCGGCAGCGAGTTCGACGTGGTGGTGATCGGCGGAGGGATCACCGGCGCCGGCGTGGCGCTCGACGCCGCTTCGCGCGGCTACTCGGTGGCGCTGATCGAGCGGGGCGACTACGCATCCGGGACCTCCAGCCGCTCCAGCAAGCTGGTGCACGGCGGGCTGCGGTACCTGCAGAACTTCGACCTCGGGCTGGTGCGCGAGGCGCTGTTGGAGCGCCAGCTGCTGGTGGCGCTCGCTCCGCACCTGGTGCGCCCGCTGCCGCTGGTGGTGCCCGCCTTCGAAGGCGCGCGCCCGGACCGGCTGATGGGGGTGGGGCTGAACCTGTACGACGTGATGTCGGTCGATCGCGGTCGGCTGCGCCGCCGCCGCGCGCGCCGCGGGCGCTTCGGAAGGGGGGGCGAGTCCGAGGCGCCCGCCGCCCAGGAGCAGAGCCGACCGGAGGGCCCGGCGGCGGGCGCCGCGCACGTCGCCGCCGTCGAGGACGCCGCTGAAGGTGGGTGGAGCCCTGAACGCCACCGCACGATCACGGGTGAGGAGGTGCTGGAGCTGCTGCCGGCGCTGGCCTCGCGCGAGCCCACCGGCGGGTACCTCTTCTACGACTGCCAAACCGACGACGTGCGGCTCGTGCTGACCGTGCTCGGCGAGGCGGAGCGCTTCGGCGCGGTGTGCGCCAACCGCGTGGAGGCGCTCGGGCTGCTCGAAGCGGACGGGCGGGCGTGCGGGGTGCGCGCGCGCGAGCGCGAGGGGGGCGCGGAGCTCGAGGTGCGCGCCGCCAACGTCGTCAACGCGACCGGCGTGTGGGCCGACGAGCTGCGCCCCGCGGAGCTCCACGACGAGGCGGAGCTGCCGCGCATCAGGCCCTCCCGCGGCACCCACATCACGCTCGACCCCGCCGCGCTGCCGCTGGTGGGCGGCGCGATCGTGCCCGCCGGCGAGGGCCGCTCGATCTTCGCGCTGCCATGGCTGGGGCGCACGTTGGTGGGCACCACCGACAACGACTACGAGGGCCCGCTCGAGCACGTGCGGCCCTCCGCGGAGGACGTCGCCTACCTGCTGGACGCGGTGAACACCTTCTTTGCCACTTCCTTGCAGCCGCACGACCTGACCGGCGCGTACGCCGGCGTGCGTCCGCTGATCTCCAGCGGCGACCCGAAGAAGTCGGTGGACATCTCGCGCAAGGCCGAGCTGTACGAGACCTCCAGCGGCATGATCACGATCACCGGCGGCAAGCTCACCACGTGGCGGCGGATGGCGAAGCTCGCCGTCGATCGCCTGGTGGAGCGCGAAGCGCGCGAGGCGCCGTGCCGCACGCACGAGATCCCGCTCGGGCAAGCCGTCGCGGTGGGGGAGCTGGAGCGCGTCGAGGGGGTGCCGGAGGACTCGTACGCGGCGCTCGCCGCGCGCTACGGATATGCCGCGCACGAGGTGCTGGCGCTCGCGGCAGAACGGGGCGAGCTGGCGCAGCCGATCGTGCCCGGCCTGCCCGACCTGCTCGCCGAGGTCGTGCTCGCCGCCCGTCGCGAGCAGGCACGCAACGTCGGCGACGTGCTGCTGCGCCGCACGCGCCTGTGGCTGCTCGCCGCGCGCGCGCTCGACGGTACCGCCGGGCGGGGGATTGCCGCTGGCGAGCCTCACGCCGACGGTGAGCCCACCGCCCCGGTGCGGCGCGTCGCCGACGTGCTTGCCGGGGAGCTCGGCTGGGAGGCGCAGCGCACGCGAGAGGAGATCGCGCGCTTCGCCGAGGAGGCCTGCGCGGAGGGGTTCGACGCCGCGTGAAGCGCCTTCGCCTGCGTGCCGGCGATCGCGTGCTTGACCTCGGCGCGCGCCCGCTGCTGATGGGCGTTGTCAATGCCTCCCCGGACTCGTTCAGCGACGGCGGCCGCTATCGCGATCTGAAGGAGCGCGTGCAGCTGGCGCGGGCGCACGTCACGGCCGGCGCCGGCATTCTCGACATCGGCGGCGAGTCGGCCACGACCGGGCGCTTGCCGGTGCCGCCGGCCGAGGAGATCGCGCGGGTGGTGCCGTTGATCGAGGCGCTCAGCGCTGAGCTGGAGCCGGAGGGGCCGCTGATCTCAATCGACACCTACAAGCCCGCGGTGGCGCGCGCGGCGATCGCGGCCGGCGCGCGGATCGTCAACGACGTCAGCGGCCTGCGCGACTCCGAGTTGGCAAGGGTGTGCGCGCAGACCGGCGCGGCGCTCGTCGTGATGCACACCGCCGCTGCCCCCCGCGAACGCAGGCAGGACCCCGAGCTGTACGGCGACGTGGTGGGGGAGGTGCTCGCGTTCCTGCGGGCGCGCACAGCCCTCGCGTTGCGCCACGGCGTCGCCCGCGAGCAGCTGATCATCGACCCCGGCCCCGACTTCGCGAAGACCCCGGCGCAGACGATCGCGCTGCTCGCCGGGGTTGAGCGCCTGCACGAGCTGGGGCTGCCGCTGCTGCTCGCGATCTCGCGCAAGGACTTCATCGGCGCGCTCACCGGGCGCCCGCCGCGCGAGCGCTTGGCGGGCACGCTTGCCGCACTCGCGCACGGGGTGGACGCCGGGGCGCACATCTTCCGCGTGCACGACGTCGCGGCGGCGGCGGACTTCATCGCGGTGCGCGCTGCGCTCGCCGGCGAGCACGACGTCAAGAGGAGTCTCGCGCTCGCCGAGGAATTCAGACACGAGCCGCCGATTGCATAAGCTGGGTGGCGCAGGGTGCCGGCCGCTGTTCAACGCGGCCGGGCGCCAACCGCCCATACGACCAGAAGGGATCTCAGATGACCGTACTCGAGCGCTCCGAGCTTGACGCGAGCCCGCTCGCCGACCTACACGCGATCGCCGACCAGATCGGCCTCGACGGCTTCCGCCGGCTGCGCAAGGCGGAGCTGATCGATGCGATCCTCGCGCGCTCCGGCTCCGGCTCTGGCTCCGCCTCCGCCTCCGGCTCTGGCTCCGGCTCTGGCTCTGGCTCCGCCTCCGGCTCTGGCTCCGGCTCCGGCACTGGCTCCGCCTCCGGCACTGGCTCCGGCCCGGACGTGGGCGCCGACTCCGGCTCCGACGTGGGCGCCGACTCCCAGGCTGGCGCAGCGCCACGCGCACCGCGCCGTCGTCGCCGCGCCAGCCGTCGCACGGAGACGCCATCCGGCGAGCAGGAGCGCGAGACGGGTGAGGGGGAGGAAGAGGGGGGGGGTGCACCGCCCGCTGAACCTCGCCGACCGAGAGGCCGGCGCGCGGTGGGCGCCACGCAGGAGCGCACGATGGAGGGCGTGGTGGAGCTGCTCGGCAACGGCTCGGCCTTCCTGCGCGTCTCCCCGCCGGACGCGTCCGACGAGGACGTGTACATCTCCGCCGCGCAGGTGCGTCGCTGCGAGCTCGTGTCGGGCGACCGCGTGAGCGGTCCCGCGCGCACGCCGCGCGCCTCCGAGCGCTATCCGTCGCTGGCGCGCGTGGACACGATCAACGGCGCTCCCGCCGAGTCGGTGGCGAAGGGCACTCGCTATGAGGAGCTCGCCGTCGCCTATCCCCAGGCGCGGTTGGAGCTCGACCCGCAAGACCCGACGCTGAGCGCGATCGAATGGTTGACGCCGATCGGACGCGGCTCGCGCGCCGTGATCGTGGGCGCGGCCCGCGCGGGCAAGACCGAGACGCTGCGGCGGCTGCTCGGTGCCCTCAGCGGCCGCGAGGGGCTGGAGGTGATGCTTGTGCTGAGCGGCGTGCGCCCGGAGGAGATCGCCGCCTGGCGCGAGGGCCCCGTCGCGCCCGCCGCCGCCCTCGACCTCGCGGCGTCCGCCGAGCTGCAGAGCCAGACGGTGGAGCACGTGATCGACACCGCCAAGCGCACCGCCGCGCGCGGCGGTGACGTGGTGGTGCTGATCGACACGCTCGACGGCCTGCCGCCCCACGTCGCCCGCCGGCTGCTGGCGGGCGCGCGCAAGCTAGCCGAGGGCGGCTCGCTGACGCTGATCGCCACGGCATCCCGGCCGCTCGGGGGAGAGACCACGGTGATCGCGCTCGATGTCGCGCTCACCTCGACGGGACGCATCCCTGCACTCGACCTTGCCGCCAGCGGCACCGTGCGCCCGGAGCTGCTCGTTGGCGAGGAGGGCGCCGCGGCGATCCTCAAAGCGCGCGCCTCGGCGATCGGCTAGACGCTGGCGGCAATCGCCACGCCGCCAGCGTCACAGGTGGCAGCGGGTGCCGCAGGACGGGTGCTCGGCGACTTGTGCGGGCGCCTCAGCGCAGGTAGGCGACCCGCGCCCAAGAGGGCTCGGGCGACAGCTCGATCGGGGCGCCGCCGCCGCCGGCGCGGTCGCCCTCGGAGCCGAGTGCCGGCTGCACGTACACGAAGCTGCACGTCTCCTCGACGAACGCGATCGCCAGCTCACCCTCGTTGACGCGCTGGTCGAGCCACGCCCCACGGAACACGAGCCGCCGCAGCCAGTGCACGAGCGAGCGCTCCGCCGGGCCCACCAGCTGCGCCCAGCACTCGTTGACGTGCTTGCCAAGCGCCGAGGCGGGGTCGAGGATCTCGCCGTTGACCGCGAGGTTGACGAGGTCTTCGAGCTCGTCCTCGCCGAGCCGGCCGCCGACGAACCCGAGCTTCAGCGCGGCCTGCTCGCAGCGCTCGCGGAAGTCCTCCTCGTTGAAGGTGAAGCGCAGCTCGCCGTATTCGAGGACGAAGTCCTCACCTGAGTCGTAGTTTCCGCGGCGTGTCGTATCCATGACGTGAGAGCCGGGAGTTGTGTGTTGGCCTCCGGGCCGTCGCAATCATAAGCCGAGTTCCTTCCCCCGTGGAGGCGGTGCACGGCAGATTGCATGGCCGCCGCGGGAGAGACGGATGGAGCCCGCCAAAACTTGCGCGGGCCGGCGGAAGTTGGAGGAGCGGGCGGTCGAGCGGCGGTGGTGGGTGACGCGTAGTCGTTGGCGGCGGTTGCATCCCATCCGCGAATCGACCGGGTGGGCGGGCCTTAATCCGCCATCCACATTGTCGTGGTCCTAACCTTCAGCCAATGCCCCGTCCCGGCGAGCATGCGCCCCCCGCGGCCAACGCCCCGGGGTACGGCACCGTGCTGGTGCCGATCTTCGCCGACGACGCCGCCGCCGCCGCGATCGGCCGGGCCGCCAAGCTGACCGAAAAAGGGGGGACGATCCACGCGGTGTTCCTGCTGGCGGTGCCGCCCGAGCTGCCGCTCGCCGCGGAGTTGGAGCGGGAGGAGGCCCAGGGCCGGGCGGTGCTCGAGGGCGCCCGCATCCAGGCGCGCCGTGCCGGCGTGCGCATCCGCAGCGGCGTGATCCGCACTCGCAACCCCGGCGCTGCACTGGTGCAGGAGGCGCGGCGCCTGCAGGCGGACGCGATCTACTTCTCCACGCTGCACGCCCCCGCGGCCGAGCGGCGCATCGGCCCGACGGCGCTCTACCTGCTGAGCCGCCGGCCGTGCTGCGTGGTGATCGAGACCGAGGGGAGTGCCGGCGCGGCGGCGGCCCCACCTGAGCGGAGCGAGGTCCGAGGTTGAGATTGAGGTATGACGAGCGTCAGCCGCTCGCGCCGGATTCGCTGCTGGTCGGTTGCAGCTGGATCACCACACGCGCCCGTTTGACCCCATTCGGCAGCGACTCACCGCCGCCGGCGGTGACGAGGCCGAGCGGCGCGATCGAGGAGGCGAGGCCGGAGATGCTGGGCGCCTGGTTGAGGCTGAGCGATTCGAGCAGCCCCGAGAGCGTGTGGGCTTCGACCAGCGCGCTCGGCGCGATCCCCTGGCCGAGGGCGCTGGCGGCGGCGCCATAGAGGGGGGAGCTGCCGAGCGTGCTCTGCGGGTTGAGCGCTTCCTTGACCGAGGCCGGCCCGAGGCCGGCGACGAACTTGCCCTGTCCGGCGGCGAGCGTCAGCGCGATCGGGAAGTTCACCAGGCGCATCGTGACGGCCGTTTCGGCGCCCGCCACCGATGTGGGGGAGATCGCGGCGCCGGCTTCGCGGTAGGCCTGCGCGAATTGCGACACCGCCGCGCGCGAGCGGGCGGGGTCGTGAGAGGTGATGACCAGCGCCGCCTGCAGCTGCAGCACGCTGGCGCCGCTCACGTACACCCCGGTGGCTCCGGCCCAGCTGAGCAGGTCGCGCCGCAGTTCGACTGAAGGTGAGGTGAGCGGAGCCAGCAGCTTGCCGAAGTCGATGCCGTCGAGGTTCACCGCTGAAGCCAGCGAGGCGAGCAGGCTGAAGACCCGCGTGTTGTTGCCGAGCGCGCGGCCGAGGTCGCCGACGCCGAGCGCCAGCCACGAGTTGCCGGGCAGGCCGCGGAGCACCTGCGCGCCGCCTCCGCCGAGCGCCGCGCCCGCTTCGCCGCCGGCGGCGTGGGACTCGGGGGGCAGCGTGTCGAGGTCGAGCGCCACGGACTTGGCGCTCGGGATCAGCGATCCGTAGACCTGCCCGGGGTTGCCGAGCAGGCCCTCGAGCAGCGGCAGGATCGATTCCGTGCTGGCGCCGTGCGCTTCGGCGAGCGCGTGGGCGAGCTGTTCGGAGCTCAGGTAAGCGTTGGCTAGCGCGTTCTGTTCAGCGGTGGAGGTCAGCTTTGTATAGCCGCTCGCCCCCGCCAGCGAGGACCCCCCGGCGGCCGTGTCGATCACGGCCTTCATCCCCGCTTCGCTGCCGATCACGGCGAAGTCGTGCACAACCCCCTCCGCGACGCCGCCGGGGGAGACCTGGAAGGTGACGCCGCGATAACTGACGGCGTGCGCGCCGACGCTGTGCGCCTGGCCTTCGAGGAACGCCTTGGCCGCGCCCGAGTCGCTCGTGTCGAGCACCAACGCGCCTTCGGCCGAGCTCGCGCCGAGCGCCCCCGCCAAGCCGTTCTTTTCAAACAGCGTCGCTTCGAGGCCGGTGAGCCCTTCGGACAGGAGCTTGTCGAGCGTTTCGCTGCCGAGCAGCCCCTGCGCGTGGGCGAGCGCGGCGCCGCCCAGGAACGCGCCGGCGTGGGGGCCCAGCCACGGCTCGACTTCCTTTTCGTAGTTGGGTGTCTTGCCGGTGGGGCCGGCGAGCAGCTTCAGCAGCCCTTCGAAGGGGTGCTGGCGGCCAGTGAGCGCGTGTGCGGCGGCGGTCGCGTTGCTCTTCAGCGCGCCTTCCGGCTTCACCACCGCGTCGATGTACAGCGGCACGGAGGCCGGCGTCACGGTCGCGGGGCTGGCGCTGGTCCCGCTCGGACTCGACCCGCAGCCCCCGAGCGCCACCGCGAGGATCACGGCCGGCGGCGCGAGCAGGAGGGCTATGGCTCTGGCGGCGGGGCGCGCGGCGGCTCGGAACTGCACAGCGAAGATCGTATGTGCAGCGGCGGCGTCAAGGCAAGTCGCATCGCGCGCACGCAATTTCCGTCGCAGATCGCGGCCGTGAATCGTCGCTTGCGCTTTTGGTGGGTCGCGACGGCGCCTTGGGGGAGTCTTGAAAACCAACCTGTGTGCAGGCACTTTGTGCTCATCCAAGGGTATCGAAAGAGAAAAGTGGGGAAAAATGTGCAACTAGGGTTGTGTTGTGGGAGAAAGTGGGGTACGGTGCCGTGCACGAGCCGAGGTGGAGAGGCTCCTCCCACCTCTCCACCTCGGCTCCTAGAGGTCTCACGGCCGCCGCCGCAGGCGCGCCTGGCTCCTCTTCAAGACATCGGAGGCGGCGCGGCCGGCCCCGGGCAGCCGGGCCCCTCACCCAGTCGGACCAGCTGGAGCAGCAAGTGGCTTTTCGTGGCACCTTCGACCACACGCTCGACGCCAAGAACCGCCTCACGGTGCCGGCCCGCTATCGCGCGACGCTCGCCGAGGGCGTGGTGATGGCGATGCCCGTCGACCTCGAGCCATGCGTCGGCGTGTGGCGACCGCACGATTACGAGCGCTACACCGAGCGCGCGTTGGCCGAGCTGCCGCCGCTCTCGCCCCGCCTGAGCGAGCTGGAGCGCTTCTTCTACGGCAGCTCCCAGGACGCCGAGCTGGACTCCGTCGGGCGGATCATGCTGCCTGGCTTCCTCGCCGAGCACGCCGGCCTCAGCAAGGAGGTCGTGGTGGTGGGCGTCGGCGACCGCCTGGAGCTGTGGGACCGCGACCGCTGGAACGAGCATCGACCGACGCTGCTGGGCGGCGTCGCGGAGATCACGGCACGTGTCGACCATCCTGCTTGACATGCCCGCGATCCACATCCCCGTGCTCGCCGCGGAGCTGGTCGACCTTTTGTTCGAGAAAGAGGGGCCCGACCGAAGCCGGGAGACACGCGCCTCCGGCGCGCATCCCCGTTTCGGCCAGCCGGCTTCCCGCCGGCTGCGCCACCCTCTTGACCCGCGGCCCGGCCAGATGGCGATCGACTGCACCTTCGGCGGTGGCGGCCACGCGCGCCTGATCGCCCAGCGCCTCGGTCCGACCGGGACGCTCGTGGCGATCGATCGCGACCCGCTCGCCGAGCAGCGCTTCGCCGAGCTCGCCGAGGACCTGCCTTGCGCGGTGCGCTTCATCCGCGGCGACTACGCCGAGGGGCTGCAGCTGCTTGCGGAGGAGGGGGTGCACGCCGACGCCGTCTATTTCGACCTCGGCATCTCCTCGATGCAGGTGGACACGCGCGAGCGCGGCTTCTCCTACTCCTACGACGCGCCGCTCGACATGCGCATGGACCCCGAGCAGGAGCTCGACGCACGTGAGATCCTCGCCACTTGGGACCAGCGTCGCCTGGCGGGCGTGCTGCGCGAGCTCGGCGAGGAGCGCCACGCCGGCGCGATCGCGCGGGCGATCGTCCGCCACCGCGAGCGGGCGACGATCGAAACCACCCAGGAGCTCGTGGAGATCGTCGCCGCCGCGATCCCCGCACCCGCCCGCTTCGCCGGCGGCCACCCCGCCAAGCGCGTCTTCCAGGCGCTGCGGATCGCCGTCAATGACGAGCTCGGGCAGCTCGACCGCGCGCTGCCGCTCGCCTGGACGCTGCTGCGCGAGCGAGGCGTGCTCGGCGCGATCTCCTTTCACTCGCTCGAGGACCGCCGCGTCAAGCGCTTCATGGTGGAGCGCGCGCGCGGCTGCATCTGCCCACCCGACCTGCCGGTGTGCGCATGCGGGCGCACACCGCAGGCCACGCTGCTCACCCGCCGCGCGATCGTCCCCTCCGCGGGCGAGCTCGCCCACAACCCGCGCGCTTCCTCGGCGCGGCTGCGCGCCGCGCGCAAGCTCGCGGGCGAGCCGGGGGGAGCGCAATGACGCCGTCCCCCCCCGCGGCCTCCGCTCCGGCCGTCCGTCCGGGCCCCGCCCGTCACGGTCGTCCGCTGCGACCCTCCCGGCCGGCGCCGCGCCCACGGCGGGTTTCCGGTCCCGTTCGCCCGCGGGCCGCGGGCGCCGGCGCGGCGAGCCTCCCGTGGCCCGGCAGGCGCTCGGCTCGCGCGGGGGCAAGGCTCCCCGATCGTCTGCTCGAGCGCCTGATCGGCGGCCGGGCGTGGATCGCGGTGATCGCGTTCGCGCTGATCGGGATCGTCGCGATGCAGCTGTGGGTGATGAAGCTCGGCGCCGGCATCGGGCGTGCACTCGATCACACGCAGCTGCTCGCGCGGGAGAACTCGGCGCTCGAAATCGAAAACTCGGCGCTCTCCTCGGCGGCGCGGATCGAACGCTTGGCGCTCGCCAAAGGCATGGTGCCCGCCTCGCCGGGAGCGCTGCGCTTCCTCACGCCGCGGGGCCCGCTCGACGCGCGTCTGGCGGCCGCGGCGCTCGCCAGGCCAACCCAACCCTCCTCCTCCTCCTCCTCGACCACTTCGTCCGAAGAAGCGCCCGCAACGCCTGGCAACGAAGCCGCCGCATCGCCCGCCGAAGCGACGGGCGCCGCCGCGACCGGTGCGCAGGGGCCCGCAACCGAAGCGCCCGCGGGAGGCGGCTAGCGGACGTGCCGCGCGTGCAGAGCCGCATCGGCGTGCTATTCGCGCTGTTCTTCCTCCTGCTCGCGCTTGCGGCGGCGCGCACGTTGTACCTCGGGGTGCTGCGCGGCGCCGCGCTGCGCCGCGACGCGCACACCCAGCAGGTGATCGTCGAAGAAGTGCCGGCACAGCGGGGAACGATCACCGACCGCAACGGGACGGTGCTCGCGATCTCCGAACCGGCCGACGAAGTCTCCGCCGACCCCTACCTGGTGAAGAACCCGCTGGAAGCGGCCGTGCGGCTCGCGCCGCTGCTCGGCGACACGCAGGCGGCGCTGCTCGCGAAGCTCAGCGAGCGCAGCGGCTTCGTGTATCTCGCGCGGGCGCTGCCGGAGGCGCGGGCGAAGGCGTTGTTGGCCCGGGCCCAAGCGCTTGAAATCGCCGGTCTTAATGCCACCGCGACGATGCGCCGGGTGTACCCGGGCGACACGCTCGCGGCGCAGGTGCTCGGCGTGATCGGCGGCGAAGGGCACGGGCTCTCCGGGCTGGAATACGCCGACGAAGCGCTGCTGCGCGGCCGCGCCGGCGAGCGGCGGGTGGTGAGCGCCGCGGACGGCGAGCCGCTCTCGATCAGCGACGTCCACCACGAGGTGCCGGGCGCGCGGCTGGCGCTGACACTCGACGCCAACATCCAGCAGCGCACCGAAGCGGTGCTGAGCGCGGTTGGGAGCGTGTTTCACCCCAAAGACGCCACCGCGATCGTGATGG
>DATMMB010000184.1:0-5615 GCA_035569895.1 Solirubrobacteraceae bacterium
CCTGCTGGGGCACCACCGCGATGAACAGGTGGCGCTCGCCGTGCGCCGCCTTCTCCCGCAAACGCTCGACGAGCTCCGCGCCGCTCGAGGTTTTGTTGGCGATCACGAGCGTCACTTTGAACGGCAGCCCCTCGCTCTCCAGATCGGTGACGATGTGCTCGACCGGCAGTCCGGATGCCACCTGCACGCGCTCGATCAGATCGCGCCGCAGCCAGCCGGAGTGCGTCACCGGGTGAGTTGAGATGATCACCTCGTGCGGGCGGTGCTCGGCGATCGCGTCCATCGTCGCAAGGAACGGGTCGACGTCGCCGACGGCGCCGCTGGCCTCGATCCCCTCCTCGGCGAGCAGCGAGATCGCGAGGTCGATCCGCACCTCGGCGGAGTGGCGCACCGCCTCGTCGTAGATCACAAGGCCCGACGACGGTTTCGTCATCGGCACCACCAGGCGGAAACGCACGTCGCCCTGCGCCGCGAGCTCGCGCACTCTGTCGAGCAGCTTTCTACCGCCGAGCGTGCGGTTGGCGACCACCAGTATCTCCTTCATGACGACACCACCTCCTCGCTTGATGCTGTTCTGAGGTCCGCCGGCAGCGGCGCCGGCGCGAAGATGCCGTGCACCGCGCCGGGGACGCCGTACTCATAGGGTCCGCCCACGACCGTCGGCACGCGGTCGAAGTTGAACACCGGCGGCGGCGAGGCCACCTGCCACTCCAGCGTCTTCGCCCGCCACGGGTTGGCCACGGCGCGCGGGCCGCCGCGCCAGGAGCTGACGATGTTGTAGATGAAGATCAGCGTGCTCGCGCCGAGCAGCCAGCTGCAGATCGAGATGAACAGGTTGAGGTTGGCGAATTCGCCGGCGTAGGTGGACACGCGGCGCGGCATCCCCTCCAGGCCGAGGATGTGCATCGGCCCGAACGTGAGGTTGAAGAAGACGAACGTGGTCCAGAAGTGCAGCTTGCCCAGGCGCTCGTCGTACATGCGCCCGGTCATCTTCGGGAACCAGTAGTAGACGCCCGCGAAGATCGTCATCAGCGAGCCGCCGAACAGCACGTAGTGGATGTGGGCGACGATGAAGTAGGAGGAGCTCACGTGGATGTCGATCGGCAGCATCGCGAGCATGATTCCGCTGATCCCGCCGGCGGAGAACGCGATCAAAAAGCCGAGCGAGAACAGCATCGGCGTGTCGAGGTGCAAAATCCCGCGCCACAGCGTCGCCAGCCACGAGAAGATCTTGATGCCGGTCGGCACGGCGATGATCACGGTCGTCACCGCCATCGGGTAGCGCACCCACGCGGGCATCCCCGACACGAACATGTGGTGCGCCCACACGGTAAAGCCAAGCAGCACGATCGCCAGCAGCGAGAACGCCATCATCCGGTAGCCGAAGATCGGTTTGCGCGCCTTCACGGCCAGGATCTCGCTGATGATCCCGAAGCCCGGCAGCATCATGATGTAGACGGCCGGGTGTGAGTAGAACCAGAAGATGTGCTGGTACATCAGCACGTTGCCGCCCTTGTCGGCGTCGAAGAAGTTGAAGCCGAGCGCGCGGTCGAGCAGGATCATGAACTGCGAGGCCGCCACGAACGGGGTCGCGATCACCACCAGCAGCGAGGTCGAGAAGTTGGCCCACACCAGCAGCGGCATCCGGAAGAAGCTCATCCCCGGCGCGCGCATGGTGATGATCGTCACCAGGAAGTTGAGCGCGGTCGCGACCGAGGAGGCGCCGGCGAACTGCACCCCGATCGAGAAGAAGTTCTGGCCGATCGGCGACACCGTGGAGAGCGGCGCGTAGGCGGTCCAGCCGTCGGAGAACGCGCCGCCCGGGGCGAGGAAGCTCAACAGCATGATCGTCCCACCCAGCGGCAGCATCCAGAAGGAGAGGGCGTTCAGCCGCGGGAACGCCATGTCGGGCGCGCCGATCATCAGCGGCAGCACGAAGTTCGCGAGGCCCGCGAACACGGGGATCACGAAGAAGAAGATCAGCAGCGTGGCGTGCATCGAGAAGAGGCCGTTGTAGGTGTTGGCGTCGACGAACTTCGACCCCGGCTGCGCCAGCTGGATGCGCATCAGCATCGCCAGCATCCCGCCGACGAGCAGGAAGAAGAACGAGGTGACCACGTACTGCACGCCGATCACCTTGTGGTCGGTGTTGACCTTGAAGTAGTCCTTCCAGGTGTACGCGCCGTGGTTGGCGTGGCTCTCGGGGCGCGTCGGGCGGCCGGAGACCCAGTACAACCAGTAGTCGAACACGCCCAGCCCGACCAGGAAGAAGATCGGGCAGGCGATCAGCGAGACGGTGAGGATCGCGTCAGGGCTGAGGTAGTGCGTGTAGGTGGCGTGCCCGGTCGCAAAGCGCACCACCCAGGTGAGGCCGGTGGCAACCACCACGGCCAGCGCCGCCGCTAGGAAGGCCCTATAGAAGCCCGGTGCGCGCAGTTTGGCTGCCATGCCACCGCCTCCGGGCGACACGTCATGCGGGGGCCGCATCGGCGCCGTCTGGCTCCGCGTGGGTGTCGTCTGGCTCCCTACCATCGGCTCATCCTCCCGCCATTGCTCCTTGAAGACCCGAATCGTTTGAGCAGCTCGTAACCATACTCCTACCCCGTGGCCACCGTCGAGGCCTTGCCCACTTGGCTCTTGATCCACGCCGCGAACACCGTGGGGGTGACCACGTGCACGGCTGAGCGCATCAGCGAGTGCCCCACCCCGCACAGCAGGTTGCACACCACTTGGTAGGTGCCGAGTTTGATCGGCGTCACCAGCAGGTGCGTGGTGATACCCGGCACCGCGTCGATCTGCAGGCGGAAGGCTGGGATCCAGAAGGCGTGGATCACGTCCCTGGAGCGGATGTAGAAGCGGGTGGACTCGCCCGCCGGGATGTACAACTGGTAGCTCTTCAGCGGCGCGCCCCCGGTCACCGAGGAGGGGTATTCGTAGCTCCAGAAGAACTGCTGCCCGGTGACGCCGACCTGGATTTCGTGGCCGGGCGAGCGTTTTTCGTTTTCGTGCAGCACGACGAACGAGTAGGAGACGAGGCTCAGCACGAGCGCCGCGGGCAGCGCCGTCCAGAACACCTCCAGGCGCGTGTTTCCATGGATCGGCGGGCCGTCCATCAGCTCCTGGCCGGGGCGCATCCGGAACTTCCACACGCAGTAGAGGATCACCGTCGCCACTAGCACGAAGATCGGGATCGAGGCGATCACCAGCACGTGGTAGAGCGTGTCGGTGTTCTGCGCCTGCTTGGACGCCGCCGGCGGGAACCAGTGGATCACGAAGCTCAGCACGATCCCGATCGCGGTCGCCAGCACGCCGGCGAGCGCCGTCACGATCAGCGAGCGGCGCGAAACCTGTCGCTTAGGCACCGCCGCTCAGCGCTCCCACGGCACGTGTCGCCCCGCCGGCGGGCGCCCCAGCGAAAAGGATCCCGCTCAGAGGGTGGCGCAGGCGGCCGCAGGCCGGCGAGCCGGGCCCCTCTGTTTTGAGTACAAGGTGGCGCAGGCGGCCGCAGGCCGGCGAGCCGGGCCCCTCTGTTTTGAAGACCGTAATCCCGCGCTTTACAGCAGACCCAACCATCCCATACGTGATCCTATTGCGTTCGGCGGGCGGATGGCAAGTCGGCCGCGGCCGCGCCCTTGACAGGAGCCGCGGCAACCACTACATTGAGGCAATCGTTGCAAGCTTCCGGAGAGGGCGTGCCTGGCTCGGCCGGCGAGAAGCCGGCGGGCTGGGCGTTTTCTCAGTCGGGGCGGCGGGCCGAGTCCAGAAAGGAGCAGCCGATGCGAGTGCGTGAAGGGATGAGCCCGATGGTTGTGACTGCGGGCCCCGGCCATACGCTGCGCGACGCGGCGCGGCGGATGTCGGAGCGCGGCGTGGGTGCGGCGATCGTGGTGGACCCTGACGGGAGCGGGCCGGGGATCCTCACCGAGCGTGACATCCTGCATGCGGTCGGCGCCGGACAGGACCCCGACCGAGAGCTTGTCGCCGAGCACCTGACCAGCGAGGTCGTCTATGCGGCCCCCGACTGGTCGTTGGAGAAGGCCGCCGACGCGATGGTGCGGGGTGGCTTTCGGCACCTGATCGTCGTCGAGCGAGGGGAGACCGTGGGCGTCCTCTCAGTTCGCGACATCGTGCGCTGCTGGACCGAAGATGGGGCTGCCTGTCCCGTTCCAGCGGGCGCCGCGGTGGGGTAGGAGGGGTACGGAGGCGCCCGCCGGGGGACGGGCCGTCGCCGCGATGGGGCCGCGCATGGGCCGAGGGACCATGCGCGGCGCTCCACCGAGCCTCGGGCGCCGGTGGCCGACTCAGTGGTGGTGGTGTTCGAGCGGGAGCTCGTCGATTTCGCGGCGCGTGTCTTTGATCCAGCGCGCCACGCACACCACCGTGAGGATCGCGCCGATGACGGTCAGCTCGATCATCGTCGTGATGCCGATCAGCAGGAGCGTGACGCCGACGGCGGTGAGCAGCGGCAGAATGCTCGGGCCGGGGAGGTGCACCTCCTCGCCGACGGGCGGGATCTCCGGGTCGAGCGGGCTCACGATACGTACAGGGCCGCGACGACGAACGTGATGCCGAACATGAACATGCAGATGCCCCCGACGATCAGGGCCATGCGGATGTTCTTGCGGGCGAGGCGCCGGTCCATCGCGCGGAAGAATACCTCATGTGCCGGGCCCCGACCGTTCCCGTTCGGCGGCTCTTGCAGGGTTGTCGGCGTCTCCGACCGAATGCGCTTGGCTCCGTCAGGCGTGCAGTCTGGCGTCCAGCACCATCGCGCTGAACAGCAGCGCCAAGTAGGCAAGCGAGAACAGGTACAGCCGTAGGGCGCTCGCGCGGTCGGCACGGCGATACAGCCGCACCGCGCCGGCGATGAAGCCGAAGCCGAGCACCAGCGAGGCGACCAGGTAGATCGCCCCCAGGCCGCCGGCGCAGAACGGCAGTTGCGACACCGCGTACAGCAACACCGCGTAGAGCAGGATCTGCCGGCGCGTCTCCGCCTCGCCGCGCACCACCGGCAGCATCGGCACGCCCACCTTCTCGTACTCGCCCTTCATCAGCAGCGACAAAGCCCAGAAGTGCGGGGGCGTCCAGAAGAACACGATAAAGAACAGCAGCACCGCGGTGGCGCTCACCGAGCCCGTGACCGCCGCCCACCCGACGAGCGGCGGCACCGCGCCGGCGGCGCCGCCGATCACGATGTTCTGGGGGGTGCGGCGCTTCAGCCACACGGTGTAGACGAGCACGTAGCCCAGGAAGCCCGCGAACGACAGCCCCGCCGCCAGTGGGTTGACCAGCAGCGCCAGCTCCAGCAGCGACAGGCCGGCCAGCGTGCAGCCGAACGCGAGCGCGGCGCGCGGGGAGACGCGCCCCGCGGGGACCGGGCGCCCGGCTGTGCGCGCCATCTGCGCGTCGATGTCGCGGTCGACGTAGTGGTTGATCGCGCCCGCGCCGCCCGCCGAGAGCGAGCCGCCGAGGCACGTGAGCAGCACGAGCAGCGGCGAGGGATCGCCCGCGACGTACATCGTCGCGACCGTCGTCAGCAGCAGCAGTGACTGGACCTTCGGCTTCGTCAGCTCGACGTAGTCGGCGACGAGCGCGCGCGTGCGCGGCGCGAGCCG
>DATMMB010000185.1:0-5894 GCA_035569895.1 Solirubrobacteraceae bacterium
CTTGGCGACCGCCGAGGCCCGCATCGGGTCGATCCCCATCCACCGCAGCCGGTCGGGCGCGAAGCCGGCGGCCTCGGCCTCGTCGAAGCGGGAGAGCGCGTCGAGCACGTCCGATCGGTGGCGGGCGTCGCGCGCCCCCCGGCCGCCGGTGGCGAGATCGCGCTCGCCGGCTTCGGGAAGTTCAGCGTCAGCCACCGCGCCGCCCGCCAGGGGCGCAACCCCGCGACCGGCGCGACGATCAGCATCGCCGCCAGCAAGGCCGCCAAGTTCTCCGCCGCGAGCGCCCTCAAGAGCCGCCTGAACTGAGCACCTGACACCCGGGCGCCGCGGCCCGTCGCCGGCCCGTGCGAAAGTGCCGAGAGGATGGCGCGGCGAGCACAGACCGACCCCGATTGGCGGCGCGCCCGCCGTGAGTCGCGCCGACGCGAGCTCGCGCGGCGGCGGATGCTCGCGCTCGGGGGCCTGCTCGCCGCGCTCGCGGCGATCGCCGCGGCGGTGGCGCTCGCGAGCGGCGGCGGCTCTCACCTCGCGACCTCGGCGCGCGCGGGCGGTTCCTCGCCTTCTTCGACCGCCGCGCGCGCAGGCGGCAGCGTGCGCGGCGCGGGCGGCAGCGGCCGGTCCCGCGGCGGAGCGCCTGGCGCGCGTACGCGCGCGAACGGCCCGCGCGGCACCGAGTCGGTCCCGATCCTCATGTATCACGTGATCAATCCGCCGCCCGCGGGCGCGCCCTTCCCGGGGCTGTACGTGCCCTCCGAAGAGCTCTCCGAACAGATGCGGGCGCTCGCGCGGGCCGGCTTTCACGCGATCACGCTCGATCAGCTGTGGGCGAGCTGGACCGAAGGGGCGCCGCTGCCGGCGGGCAAGCCGGTGGTGCTGACGTTCGACAACGGCTACCAGTCGCAGTACGCCAACGCGCTGCCGGTGCTGCGCGGGCTGGGGTGGGTGGGCGTCGAGAACCTGCAGCTCACCGGCCTGCCTCCCTCGCAGGGCGGCCTCTCCCCCGAGGAGGTGCGCGGCCTGGTGGGGGCGGGCTGGGAGCTCGACACGCAGGGCTTCAGCCACGCCGACCTGATCACGCTCGGCCCCGCCGCGCTGCACTACCAGGTGGCGGTCGCCCGCGGCGAAGTGCAGCGCCGCTACCACGTGCCGGTGAACTGGTTCTGCTACCCATCCGGCCACTACGACGCCGCCGTGCTCGCGGCGGTGCGCGCAGCGGGGTATCGCGGCTCGACCACGGTGGTGCCCGGCTGGGCCGCGCCGGGCGAGGATCCCTACCGGCTGCCGCGGCTGCGCGTGCTCGGCGGCACCACCGGCGCGCAGCTGCTCGCGGAGATCGCGGCGATCCGCGACGAAGCGCCGCCGCCCCCCAGCTACAGCGGCTGAGCCCGAGGCCCGCCCGCCACTGCCGCTCGCGGCGCACCTGCTCGCCCGTTGCTGGGCCGGGCACGCAGCCCCACCCGCCGCGCGCCACCGTCCACGCCGCGGGCGCGCGTCCGGCGGCGTGATCGATAGGATGCGCCGCATGTCGCTGGCCACAACCATCCCCAACTGGGGCTCCTGGAGCTTCAACCCGCTCGCGATCGCCGTGCTGGCGCTGGCGGCGACGCTGTACGCGCGCGCCTACCGCCGCGCCGCCGCGCGCTCCGATGCGGTGGGCGCCGGCCATTGGGTGCCGTACGCCGGCGGCCTCGCCGCGATCGCGGTGGCGCTGCTCTCGCCGCTGGACCCGATCGGCGACAAATACCTGCTGTCCGCGCACATGGCCCAGCACGTGCTGCTCTCCGACGTCGCGCCGGCGCTGATCGTGCTGGGGCTGCGCCGGCCGCTGCTGGCGCTCGGGCTCTCGCGCGGCGCGCTACGGGCGGTGGCGCCGGGCGGGCGCTACGGGCCGCTGCTCGCGCGGCTGACCTCGCCGTGGGTGGCGATCCCGCTGTGGGCGACCGCGACGTGGGTGTGGGCGATCCCGGCGGTGTTCGATTTCGCCGCCCAGCACGAAGCGGTGCACGCGTTCGAGCACGCCACGCTCTTCTACACCGGCCTCGCGCTGTGGTGGCTGATCATCGACCCGCTGCCGCGCGCGCGCCTGCGCCCCGGCGGCGAGCGCCTCGCGCTGCTCGGCTTCTCGCGGCTGGCGAGCGCGGCTGTGTGCCTGCCGCTGACGTGGCTGGCGCACAGCGAGTACCCGCTGTATGCGGCGGCGCCGCGCGCGTTCGGGCTGTCGGCGATCAACGACCAGCACCTCGCCGGCGCGGGCATGTGCTTCATCGAGTTTCTCGTGTTCGGCATCGCCTTCGCCGCGGTGTTCATCAGCATGCTCGGCCGCTCCGAGGCCGGGGCGGCTGTCGCCGAGCGCGCCGCGGGCGAACGCCTGTTCACCTGAGCGTGCCGCCCTGAGGCCCGAGAGTCAAGCGATACAAGGACGCACGCAGAGAGCGAAGTGTGCTCTGCACACGAGCGACCGAGGACGCAATAGCGCCCCGGCTATCGGCCCTCAGGGGCGGTGCCGTACATGGTGGCGGATGAGATCGTGATGCCGCGGAACGCCCGCAGGCCTTCGGAGATCGTGAAGCCTTTGTTGAGCGCCGCCTTGTGGGAGAGCGCCCACAGCGTGAGCTCGACGGTGGCGGGCTTGCCCTGCCAGGGGCAGATGCCGCCGTACTGGATCCCGCCGCCGCTGTTTTCGCCGAGCACCGCGCCGGGTGGCATCGCGCCGGCGGCGATCCCGCCGCTGTGCGGGCTGAGGCCGGCGAGGATCCAGCGCGTGGCGCCCTGCGGCCCGTCGTAGCTGGTGTCGATCGCGAGCAGCACGAGCTCCTGCGCGCCGGCGGGCACGTTGCGCCAGCGCAGCGGCGGCGAGGTGTTGGCGCCGGCGCACGTGTAGCGCTTGGGGATCGTCCCTTCGGCGGGGAACGCGGGGCTGCTGATTTCCATCTGGGTGGGTTCGGCCACCGTGGGCTTGCCATGGGCGCGCGCGGCAGCGCGAGCGCGCCGTGCGGCCGCCGCCTGCGCCCGGGGGGATGGCGGGGGGACGTACTGCCGGCAGTCTTCCATCACGTATTCCGGGCGGCAGCTGGTGCGCGCGCGCCAGCGCGCTTTGAAGCGGCGCTGGAACGCGCTGATCTGCGCGCCCGCGTGGCCGCCGGCGGTGTGGCCGCCGGTCACCTGGCGGACGATCGCCGCCTCGAGCAGTTCGAGCTTGACGCGGAGGAGCAGGTCGGCTTCGGTCTCCTCGACGGAGGCGAGGTATTTGGCGAGCGCGGCCGGCGTGGGGTAGCTCCCCGCGGTGACCTGGTGGAGCCGTTCGCGCACCTGCGCGTCGCTGACGCGCAACCCGCGCGCGGCGGCTTCGCCGAGCACCCACCGCGAGCTGATCAGGAATTCGAGCGCCTTCAGCTGCAGCCCGGCGTGGATCGCGGGGCCGTCGCTCGTGGCGTGGCTGAGCGCGGCCGTCGCCTTCATCCAGTGTTCGAAGGAGACCTTGCTGATGGGCGTGCGCTGCACCATCGCCACGTCCGCCGCCGGCACGCCAGAGGCCGCCTGCTCGGCGGCGAGGCCCCCCTCGACGACGTGCGTCCTGCCCCCGGAGGCGCCGTCTGTGCCGGCCACGGTCACCGTGCCGGTGGTGGTCGTCCCACCGCCGCCCCCGCAGCCGGCGAGCGCGGCGGCGAGGATCAGCGCCCCCGCCACCGCGGATACCCCAGCCCTGGTCCCTCTGCTCCCTCTACGCCCCATCCACCTTATGGAAACAGATTAAGGAGCTGAATGTCGCGGTGAGGGCTCAGCCGCAGCCCGTGTTGTTTCCACATGAAGAACATGTGTAGCACGAGCCGGTGCGCTGCATCATGCCCCCGCACTGGCTGCACGCGGGGCCGAGGTCGAGGCCGCGCAGCTTGGCGGGCACCACGGGCGGGGTGTCGGTGAGCGCCTGCGTTGGGGAGCCCGTGCCGCCGCCGTTGCCGCCCGCGGTGGGCGTGGGCGGCTCGCCGGCCGCGCTGGGACCGGCGGTGTCGGAGGCGAGCACCGATTGCGCTGCCTCTTGCGCCGCCTTGCGGGCGCGCACCGCAGGGGTGAGGATGCCGAGCTCCTCCTGGGCGTCGGCGTCGAGGAAGCGCGACGCCAGCCAGCGCATGATGTAGTCGGGCATCGACTTCGCAAACGGGATCTCTGGGTTGCCGGTGATGCCCTCCGGCTCAAATCTCATATAAGAGAACTTCTGTACCAGGGTCTCGAGAGGCACGCCGTACTGCAGCGCGATCGAGATCGCCGTCGCGAACGAGTTCATCATCCCCCGCAGCGTCGAGCCCTCCTTGCCGATGTCGGTGAGGAAGATCTCGCCGACGCTGCCGTCCTCGTACATCCCCGCGGTGATGTACCCCTCGTGGTCGCCGATCGAGAACTTGTGCGTGATCGACTGGCGCTCGCGCGGCATCCGCTTGCGCTTTGGTCCCACCTCGGCGAGTGCCTTCGCCACGGCCTGCTCGACCAACTCGTCGACGTCGGGTGACGATAGCCGGCGCATATCTGCGTCCTCAGTCGCTCGCGTACCGAAGCCGGGAGACACTCGCTTCGCTCGCATCCCCGTTTCGGCCAGCACGCCACGCTCCCTGCGTCCTTGATCTGCTTGGCTCTCGTCACCCGACGGGCCTGGCGCATCACCCGTCTGCACGTCGGTGCGCAGCGCCTGCGCGGTCTTGGAGCCGTCGCGGTAGATCGCGAGCGCCTTGATCCCGAGCCGCCACGCCTCCGTGTAGGCGTCCTCGATGTCCTCCACCGTCGCGCTCTGGGGCAGGTTGACGGTCTTGGAGATCGCGCCGGAGATGAACGGCTGCACGGCGCCCATCATCTGCAGGTGGCCGCGGTGCGAGATCGCGCGCTCCCCCACCGCCACGTCGAACACCGGCAGATGCTCCTCCTTCAGCGCGGGGGCGCCGAGGATCGTGCCGTGCTCTGAGAGGTGCGCCTCGATCTGCTCGATCTGCTGGTCGCTGTAGCCGAGCGTCGCCAGCGCGAGCGGCACGGTGCGGTTGACGATCGTCATCTGCCCGCCGCCGACGAGCTCCTTGTGCTTGACCAGCGAGAAGTCGGGCTCGACGCCGGTCGTGTCGCAGTCCATCAGGAAGGAGATCGTGCCGGTCGGGGCGAGCACGGTCGCCTGCGCGTTGCGGTAGCCGAGCCGCTCGCCGAGCGCCACCGCCTCATCCCACGCGCGGCGCGCGGCGGCGGCCAGCTCGCCGTCGGCGCACTGCTCCGGCGCGATCGCGCGGGAGGCATCGCGGTGCATCCGCATCACGTTGTTGTGCTCCTCACGGTTCTCGGCGTAGCGCTCGTACGGGCCGAGCGCGCCGGCGATCTCGGCGGAGCGGCGGTAGGCGCGGCCGGTCATCAGCGCCGTGATCGCCGCCGCCGTGCCGCGACCGGCATCGGAGTCGTAGGGCATCCCGTTCGCCATCAGGTAGGCGCCGAGGTTGGCGTAGCCGAGGCCGAGCTGGCGGAAGGCGCGCGCGTTGAGCGCGATCTCCTCGGTCGGGTAGCTGGAGGGGCCGACCACTATCTCCTGCGCGAGCAGCATGATGTCGACGGCGTGCTCGAAGCTCTCGACGTCGAGCGTGCTGGCCGAGACGGGGATGCTCGCCGAAGGCGAGTGTCCCCTGGCTTCGGTGGGGCGGCGGAACTTCATCAGGTTCAGCGAGGCGAGGTTGCAGGCGGAGTCGTCGACGTGCATGTACTCGCTGCACGGGTTCGACGCGTTGATCCGCCCGCTGTTGGGGCACGTGTGCCAGGTGTTGATCGTCGTGTCGTACTGCACGCCGGGGTCGGCGCAGCGCCAGGCGGCCTGCGCGATCTCGCGCATCAGCTCGCGCGCGGAAATGGGATTCCCACCCGCCCCCCCCCCC